>NZ_OY787452.1:0-300000 GCF_963678795.1 uncultured Methanoregula sp.
ATCGGGCAACTCTATCACCCTCCGTCTTGCAACCGTTATGGGGGTAAGTCCCCGGATGCGGCTTGATCTCCTTGTGAATGATTTTACCTACAGGGCGGTAAATGACCGATTTTTGGTACTGTTTGAACCACATTTTAAGCGGAACTACGTTCATGTGAGAGATGTTGCGAAAGCATTTACTCACGGTCTGGATCATTTCGAGACGATGAAAGGCGAACCCTACAATGTGGGGTTAAGTGAAGCAAACTTAAGCAAGTGGGAGCTTTGCGAAGAGATCAAGAAGCAGGTTCCTGATTTTTATTTTGTCGAGGCCAAAATCGGAGAGGATCCAGATAAGCGCGACTATATTGTGAGCAATGAGAAAATTGAAAAGACCGGATTCATACCGGATTATTCATTGCAGCAGTCCATCGCAGAACTCATAAAAGGGTATCAGATTATCAAGAGAGACCAGTTTGCAAATGTATAATGTGGATTCAATGCCGCAACAATTGGATTTATTGCTAATTAATCCCGGCGCCCGGGAACAAGTATATGGTAACCTGGGTCTTTCTCTTTCGGGAATCGAACCTCCGCTCTGGTGCGGGCTGATTGCCGGATATATCCGGGATAAAGGATATTCAGTAAAAATTATTGATGCTGAAGCAGAGAATTTATCACCTCTGCAGACAGCCAGAAAAATTTCGGAACTGAAACCAACCCTGGCAGGAATCATTGTTCTGGGATCAAACCCCTCTGCATCATCTACCCCGAAGATGACCGCAGCAGGGGAAACGCTCAAAGAACTGCAAAGAATTGATCCTCAAATTAAATCCCTGTTGGGAGGCCTTCATCCATCTGCTCTTCCCGAACGAACACTCGCTGATGAGGAAGTCAGCTTTGTTTGCCAGGGGGAAGGATTTCATACTATTTTGAAACTTCTGGAGTTATTAAAATCCGGAAAAGACTGCCAGGATTATCCCATTGATGGACTCTGGTATAAAAGAAATGGAGTAATCCACTCCAACCCCCCGGCAGAACCCGTCAAGAATCTGGATGAGTTACCTTTTGTTGCCTGGGATCTTCTTCCAATGGAGAAGTACAGGGCACATAACTGGCACTGTTTTAACAATCTCCGTGCGAGAGATCACTATGCAGTCATTTATACCAGTCTGGGCTGCCCGTTCAATTGTAACTATTGTAATATTCACGCACTTTATGGAAAGCCGGGGATTCGTTTTCGCAGTCCGGAAAAAGTTATCGAGGAGATTGATCTCCTTGTCAATACGTACGGAATAAAAAACATCAAGATCATTGATGAATTGTTTGTTCTGAACGAGGCACGTGTCAGGAAAATCTGTGAGCTGATCATTCAAAGAGGTTATTCATTGAATATATGGGCATATGCCAGAGTTGATACCGTTCATGAATCCCTCATGAGAACGATGAAGCAGGCGGGGATTAACTGGCTGGCATTTGGTATTGAATCCGCAAGTGATGATGTCCGCGAAGGGATGACTAAACGATTCAGTCAGGATACCATAAAAAATGCGATCAGGATTTCCCAGAACGCGGGCATCAACATTATGGGAAACTTCATTTTCGGATTGCCCGATGACTCTCAGGAAACAATGCAGGAGACCCTGGATTTAGCCAAAGAATTGAACCTGGACTTTATTAATTTCTATACCGCTATGGCATATCCCGGTTCAAAATTATATTTTGAAGCAATTCAAAACCAAATACCGTTACCGGAACACTGGCATGGGTTTGCACAGTACGGCGAAGAAACATTGCCAATGCCAACCAAATACCTTTCAGCAGCTGAAGTATTACGTTTCAGAGACCGTGCATTTACGGAGTATTTAAACAACCCGGAATACCAGAAAATGATCCGGGAAAAATTTGGAGAGGATGTTGAACAACATATTAAAGAGATGCTCAAGCACAAAATTCACAGAAAATTTGCATAGCCCGAGGTTACTTAAATGATTATCAGCCGCACACCATATCGAATATCTTTTTTTGGAGGCGGGACAGATTATCCGGTCTGGTACAAAGAACACGGGGGGAATGTCCTTGCAACAACCATCAATAAGTACAGTTATATCACCTGCCGGTATCTTCCACCATTCTTTGAACATAAATATCGCATTGTTTATTCAAAGAACGAACTGACCCAGACGATTTCTGAGATCCAGCATCCTTCAGTAAGAGCAACTCTTGGCTACATGGGTATAGACAAAGGAGTTGAAATTCATCATGATGGTGATCTGCCGGCGCGATCGGGTCTGGGTTCAAGTTCTTCATTCACGGTTGGATTAGTCCATGCATTATACGCACAGAAAGGCACGATGGTAACAAAACGCCAGCTGGCACTTGATGCAATACATATTGAACAGGATCTTCTCAAAGAGAATGTCGGTGCACAGGATCAGACTAGTGCGGCATTTGGCGGATTTAATAAAATTGAATTCGGTGGAGATAATCAGATCCAGGTACAGCCAATTACCTTGAACCAGAAAAAATGCCACCTGCTTCAGGATAATCTGATGCTTTTTTTTACCGGATTTTCCCGGTTTGCATCGGAAATCGCTAAAGAACAGATAAATAAAACCGCTGACAAGCAAAAGGAATTGCATGCCATGCATCAGATGGTGGATGCTGCAATTGAAATTCTGAATGGGGGAGATATGGATATCACGGATTTCGGAAGACTGTTGCATGAAAGCTGGACAATCAAGCGAAGTCTTACGGATAAAATTTCCACTCTGCAAATTGATAAAATATATAATGACGCTCTCGATGCAGGCGCACTCGGAGGGAAATTGCTTGGTGCCGGCGGCGGGGGGTTTATGCTTTTCTTTGTAGAACCGGAAAAACAACCGGCAGTTAAAAAACGATTACAAGGTCTTTTACACGTGCCATTTAAATTTGACACAACGGGCTCACAAATTATCTATTATGCATCGGAAGATACGTTTTAAAGGGATACAAAAAAATGAACCACAATTTTCATAATATTGATATCGTTATCCTTTGTGGAGGGAAAGGGACGCGCTTGCTTCCGGTTGTCAGTGACCGTCCAAAAGGACTGGCAGCATTTGGAGATTCAACCTTTCTCGACATTTTAATTGATTCTCTTAAAAAATATGGTTTCAGAAGATTTGTTCTCTGTGTCGGGCACATGAAGGAGCAGATAATTGAACATTTTCAAAGCCGTAATGATATTTTGATCTCATTTTCCGAAGAAGATGTGCCTCTTGGGACGGGGGGAGCATTAAAGAAAGCACAATCATTGATACAAAGTGAGACATTCATTGTGATGAATGGAGATTCGATCTGTGATATCAACTATCAGGATTTTTATCAGTCCCATATGAACAAAAATGCAATGTTATCCATGGCATTGGTACGAACAAAAGAGACACATGATTTCGGTAGCGTTGTAATTAATAATGCCAACGAAATTATCAGTTTTAAAGAAAAAATAAAAAGCCACGATATCGGTCTGATTAATGCCGGGATATATTTGATGCAAAAAGATATCTTCTCACATATGCCGGACAACTCCGAATTTTCACTGGAACACGACTTTTTTCCTGACCTGGCCGGGCAACGTTGTGCAGGATTTATTGTCAATGGTGAATTAATTGATATTGGAACACCGGACCGCTATAAAAATGCGGTTCAGCTCATTGGGGGAGGCAAATGAGTATGGAAAAGGAGATTACGTTATCCACCGCTGAATATGAAAAACTGAAAATGGAAATTGAAAAATTACAGGAAGAAAATAAAAAATTAAAACGAGATAATGAAGTTTACAGTGAGGTTTTAGAATATATTTCAAAAGGTGCCGAGCAAGTAATAAATGAATGGGGAGAAAATATAAAATGAGAATTGCATTATTATTCCCATTATGGACGGAAGAATATGGGAATATATCCCATTTTGCAAAAAAGGCCGGGCATTTCCCTCCATTAAATTTAGCATTTTTAGCTGCTTACGCTGAGCGGAAAGGCCATACGGTAATAATTATTGACGGGGAAGTAGAAGGGCTATCAATTAATGCAATGGTGGAGAGAGTACAAAATTTTAATCCGGATTTAATTGGAATAACTGCAACAACTCCGTTTTATCACATCGCTGTTGAACTTGGAAATGCATTGAAAAAGGTAATCAATGCACCGATTTGTATCGGCGGGCCGCATATAACAATCCTGAAGGAAAAATCTTTTGAAAAATCTTTTGATTATGCGTTTATTAACGAAGCGGATAACTCCTGGAATGAGTTCTTGGATAAATTTGAAAAGAATGGAAATATCGAGGATGTAAAAGGACTCTTGTTAAGGAAAGAAAATGAAGTTATTTTTACCGGCGCCCCGACACCCTGTAAGGATGTTAATAAAATTGTAATTCCTGCAAGACATTTACTGAAAAATGAACTTTATAATCTGGGGACGATAAAAGGATTGAAAAAGTTCACAACAATAATGACCGTGAGAGGTTGCCCATTCAATTGTATCTTTTGTTCAACAAAAGTTTTTGGAAAGGACATCAGAAGAAGGAGTCCGGAATTAGTTATCAGGGAAATAAAGGAGTGCATCGACAAATTCGGAATCGAGCATTTCATGTTTTTGGATGACACCCTGACACTTCACAGACAGCATATTATGGATATCTGTGATTTGATAATCAAAGAAAATTTAAATATTACTTTCGAGGGTAGTACGAGAGCCAATCTGGTTGATGAAGAATTAATCAAAAAGATGACCGATGCAGGTTTGATCAGGTTGAGCTTTGGTTTAGAATCGGTAGATGAAACGATAAGAGAAACTATGAAAAAAATGGTTCCTCTGGAAAGTTATATTGTGGCGAATAAACTTACCAACAAGTTCGGCATTGAAACATTAAATTCCTGTATGATCGGATTGCCCGGGGAGAGCTATGAGACCGTGAAAAAAACGCTCGCATTTTTAAGAAGATCAAAAGAAATCAAACAGGCTAATATCAGTATTGCGGTCCCGTATCCAGGAACAGAATTGTTTGAAATGGCTAAAAACGGTGAGAACGGACTTAAACTGGAAACAGAAGATTTTTCAAAATATCGAAGATACAATGCAGCGGTTATGACCGTTGGTGAGTTAAGCCCGGAAAAATTGCTGGATATTCAAAACGAGGCCTTCGCAAGCATTTATTTAGCTCCCTGGAGATGGGAGCCGATGATCCGGAAATCCGGAGCTATGGGCGCATTATTGACATTCAACAGATTGGTTAATTGTCTGAAAAAGGGGGATACTCGTTATTTAACAAACAATCAGCTGGGTATTGAAGAGGATTAACGTGGCATTGATGCAATGCATCATTAAATAAAGAGAATAGCGAAAATCCCCCACTTTTTAATCCGGACCAATAGAGCATGTTGATACTTGTAAAAAGTATCAGAATCTATCAGGCACTCTGTGTTACTTCCCCCAATTTTCCTTTTTTGAAAGCTACCGCTAGACCGTATGATTTTTTTGAACAGTTACGAGATTAAAGAGATTGTATGAGAAACAGGCGAAGAGATTTTTAGCATGGACCCGGAGGTGTGTAGTCACCATCACATGCCCAGCATGAAACACCCGTTTGATCACTGCAAACGGTCGTTCAACGAGAGACCGTGTTCTGCTGATCGCCCGGTTTCTGCGTTTGTCTTTCGTTGAGATCGGTTTACCACGAACCGATCGTTTCATTGTTTTGTCGATGGAGGCGAAAGGGACGGTTCCGAAATATCCTTTGTCCCGGTATACCGTTTCACCTTTTTGCGAGAGATCAATCTGGTTGTCATGAAGTGATGCAGTTGATGTATCGAATCTTCGGACAAACTGGTATTCTTTGTCGATGAGTGAATGGAGTTTGTATCCAAATTCTGATTTGTTACCTTTCCTGGCCCAGGTTCCATCCCGGCTTCGTCGGGTTTTTGCAACATCTCCCCGGGGCTTATCTGCCTTGGCGTGGCCGGGATCGGATGTGATGAACGATGCATCCTGAATGGTACCTCGTTTTATCGAATAGCCTTGTTCGTCCAATTGTCGCTGGAGTTCATCCCAGATGAGATGGATCTTTCCGTGGTTCGTCAGGTTTTCCCGGAATAACCATACCGTCGATCGATCGGGGATTTTCTCCGGATACCCGAGAAAATGTCGAAACGATAACCGGTCTATGGCAAGGAGTTCTACCTCATAATCTGATAAGCCATGCCAGCCGGCAAGAACGAGCATCTTGATCATGAGGATCTCATCGTTATGGGGTCGGCCTCCGATCTCTTTGTTATCCCGATACATATCGTTGAGGATCGGACGAAATTTCTCCCAATCGATTATGTCCCGGATCTCTCCTAACTTGTTCCCCAGTCCGGCGATCTTGGTATATTCCTGATGCAGAAAATAATCCCCAAACCCGCTCATATTTTTTTATCAGATGTACTAAGATAAAAACCTAAGCCGGGTTTTTAGCTGTACTCTAAATTTAAAGAAATCTTCTCATATGTGCCAGATGACTCCAGACTCTCTCTGGTACAAAACTTTTTCCCGAATAGCGTAAGGTATGATGTGCGGGATTTATCATAAATAGTGAATTAATTGATAGTGGAACACCGGACCGCAATGGAAAGGCGGTTCATCTCATTGGAGGACAAGAATGAGAATCAGTTTTGGTGATTTGGTAATCGGAGATATTGCGAAAAAGAATTTCCAGAAAGTTTTTGATAAAAACTGGGCTTCGGAAGGGGATAATGTCAGGGAGTTTGAAGCAAAATTCGCAAAAAAATTCGGCTACAAGCATGCTATTGCAACCAGTTCCGGTACAGACGCCGATATAGTTGCATGTGCGGCACTCTATGATTTCGGGGCTGAACGGGGAGATGAAATTCTTGTTCCTGCACTATCCTTTGTTGCAACTGCCAATTCTATATTAGCAGCCGGATTTACACCGAAATTTGTGGATATCAACCTGGAGACGCTGAACATCGATCCAACAAAAATTGAAGAACAGATCACCGAGAAAACCCGGGCCATCATGGTAGTCCATACAATGGGCAAACCCTGTGATATGGATCCCATCCTGAAGATCGCCAAAAAATATAATTTAATGATCATTGAGGATGCCTGCGAAGCCCATGGGGCGATGTATAAAGGGAAACTTGTCGGTAAAATCGGGAATATGGGAGCATTCAGTTTCTATACTGCTCACCAGATCGTCTGTGGGGAAGGTGGCATGGTAACAACGGACGATGACAAGATAGCGTCGGTTGTCCGGTCCGTTAAATCGCATGGACGTCCTGCCGGGAGCCTCTATTTTGATTTCCAGAGAATCGGATTCAATTCAAAAATGAATGATATGGAAGCTGCCCTTGGACTTGAAGGTATAGAAACCTTTGATGTATTTTTCAATAAACGAAAAAATAACCTCTATAAACTGCTTGATATGACAAAGGATCTGTCAAAATTCTGTTATTTTATTAAAGAGGAACAATATGAAAAGGTAAGCCCGCATGCATTCCCGATTGTACTGAAAGACAAGAAGTACGACCGTAATAAACTCTATCAATTCCTGGAATCTAAAAGCATCCAGTGTAAAACATTATTCGGTTCCCTGCCTACCCAGCACAATGCCTTCAAATTTTTAAAGTATAATTTCGGAGATTTCCCGGTTGCGGAATATGTCGGGGATGCCGGATTGCATTTTGGTATGCACCAGTATCTTAATGATGACGATCTTCACTATGTCAGTGATGCCCTTCACGAGTATTTCAACGAGTTCCGGTAATTATGGAAAATTCTACCATTCTTATTTCTGGATATATTGAAAACAGTATCCAGACAAAAAAAGGTCTGTTGCACGATCATATCCCTGAAATTGCCCGTGCTGCGGATGTACTGGTCAAAGCCTGCAGGAACGGCAATACGATTTTCTGGTTTGGAAATGGCGGGAGTGCAGCCGATGCCCAGCATCTTGCCTGTGAACTGGTGAGCAGGTTTTTCCTTGAACGGAAAGCAATTGCCTCCATCGCCTTAACAACAAATACTTCCGAACTGACTGCAATCGGGAACGATTATGATTTCACCAAGATTTTTTCCCGGCAGATCGAGGCATTGGTAAAGCCGGGGGATGTTGTAATTGGTATCAGCACCAGCGGGACTTCGCCCAATGTGATTGAAGGTCTCCGGAAAGCTAAACAAATCGGGGCGATCACTATTGCATTCACAGGAAGATCTGGGAAAAAAATTTGTGATGAGGCAGATTTTCTAATCACGGTACCTTCAGACATTACCCCCCACATCCAGGAATCGCATATTATGATCGGGCATATTCTCTGTTACCTGGTTGAGATGGAGTTATTCGGAAAAAATGAAAAATAACGCGGTTTTTGTCGATAGAGACGGAACGATCAATATAGATGTGCATTATCTTAATGATCCTGATAAATTTGAGATGTATCCCGGCGTAGGGGAGGGCATCAAACAGCTCAAAGTAAAAGGATATAAAATTATTGTCATAACCAACCAGTCAGGAATTGGACGGGGATATTTTACCGAACAACAATTATTTCGCGTTCATGAGAGAATGATTACAGAATTCCAAAAATTCGATGTGACTCTGGATGGAATTTATTATTGTCCGCACCACCCGGACGACCATTGTAATTGCAGAAAACCCAATACGGGGTTATTTGAAAAGGCTGTACAAGAACACAACATTGATGTGAAAAAATCGTTTATGCTTGGGGATAAAATGTTAGATATTGAAGCGGGGAAAAAGATCGGTGTTAAGACGATCCTGATACCGGAACCCCATTTAAAAGAAGTACTCCTTTCACAAAAAAATGAGTGGAGACATAATCCGGATTTTATTGCAAATAACTTCAGAAGTGCAGTTGACTGGATTCTGGATATAAATTAGGAAACCTCTTATAACGATTCAGAAGTACAGTTCTGCCCGATTTTGGAATTTATCAGAAATAATATCGTCATCAGCAAAAAGGAACAAGATTTTCCCATTATAATATCACGAGATTCTTCTTTAACAGACAGTAATTTATAAGAAAAATCCAACAACATCATCGTGCCGGAAATAGGGATTTTATTGTAATACGATCAATATAATCACAATGTCCCGAAACGGCAAAGTTCTTTTTATCATTCATGACTTGTATCAGGAGGACAATCATTTTCCATCAGGCATTGGATACCTGGCAGCAGTGTTAAAGCAATATGGCTCTGACGTGGAAATTTATTCTCAGGATGTCTTTCATTTTACCAATGAAGAACTTGCAGAGTTTTTGAGGAGCCGACAATACGATATTATCGGGGTTGGATTTCTTGCTGCACGATATAAAGAAACGGTCAAAGAATTATGTAAAACAATTAACAAACATAAGAAAGATGCCTGGTTTGTTCTTGGGGGACATGGTCCATCCCCTATACCGGAATATATTTTGCAGGATACAAAAGCGGATATAGTAGCAATCGGCGAGGCAGAAGACACCATTATCGAATTATTAAAATGTAAACTGGATAACGGGGATCTCTCAAAAGTTAAAGGAATTGCATATCGCGAGAGGGATTGTGTTCATGTCAATGAACGGCGAAAACCAATACGTAATTTAGATACGATCCCATTCCCTCAATGGGATCTATTCCCCATGAAAGAATATGTTTCCTGCCTGAAATACTACAATATGGAGAAAACCGATAAACTTCTGGAGATTAGTTCCAGTCGGGGCTGCATCAATCAATGTACCTTTTGTTATCGTATGGAAAAGGGCATCAGGTTCAGAAGTATAAAAAATATTGTTGAAGAAATAATTGCATTAAAAGAAAAATATGGTGTGACTTATTTCTCGATGTATGATGAATTGTTCATCTATCCAAAGAAAAAGATATTTGATTTCAAGGATGAACTGGAGAGAAATGATTTATCGATAAAATATGATTGTCAGGGACGGGTAGATACCTTTGATGAGGAAATTGCCGATTGTTTGAAGGCATCGGGTTGCCAGTTTGTTAATTTTGGAATTGAATCGACAGATCAGAAAGTATTGGATTTAATGGAGAAAAATACAAAAGTAGAAGATAATATCAGGGCTGTTGAAATTGCTCGGGATAAGAAATTATCTGTGGGTCTTAATTTTATGTGGGGAAATATCGGTGACACGGAAGAAAGCCTTACTAATAATGTAAAATTTTTAAAAAGATACAATACTTATTCGCAATTACGAACGATACGTCCTGTGACACCATATCCTGGCAGTAAACTCTATTACCAGGCAATATCTCAAGGCTTGTTATCAGGTCCTGAAGATTTTTTTAACAGATTTAACAATTCAGATCTATTAACGGTAAATTTTACCGATATTCCTGTTAAAAAATTCTATCAGTTATTATTTGAGGCAAACAAAGAATTAATTCTCGATCATTTTTCACACACTTCTGGAGAACCAGACCAAGCTGCGGCAATCATTAATGATTTTAAGAATCTTTATTTTGGTGGAAATATCAAATTCCGGGGGGCTCGACACTTTGAAAAAAAATGATAACGTAGTAGGATTTTTTCATTATGCGGAGTGTGATTTATTCAATGATTTCCATTAATGAAAAGATCCGACAGGTCAAACTGATTGCCATGGATTTTGACGGCGTGTTCACGGACAACAGGGTATTTATTGATGAAAATGGGAAAGAAACGGTTGTCTGTGATCGAAGTGACAGTCTTGGAATAAAAATCCTGAAAGAGAAACGACCGGATATAAAAATCGTTGTTATCTCGAAAGAAACGAATAATGTTGTAAAAGCGCGGTGTGACAAATTAAAAATTGATTGTAAAACGGGAGTCGACGATAAATTATTTATTTTAAAGAAAATAATTGCTTCGGAAAGCGTGAATCCGGAACACGTCGCTTACCTGGGAAATGATATCAATGATCTCGAATGCATTCAATTTGCAGGAATCGGGGTTGCAGTTTCTGATTCAGATCCACGAGTGCTTGCCGTGGCAGATTTTATTACCAGCAAACCCGGAGGAAGGGGCGCAATCCGGGAATTCATGGATATTGTTTTAGGGTAATGATTGTCATTAATATTATCAGATTGGAGGATAAGGTGTTTTGATGAAAGTTTTTGTCATTGCAGAAGTCGGGATAAACCATAATGGTGATATGGAAATTGCCAAATTATTAATAAAGGCGGCTAAGGAAGCGGGTTGTGATGCGGTAAAATTCCAGAAGCGGTCTATCGATATTGTATATACCAAAGAATTTCTTGATTCACCCCGGGACAGTCCGTGGGGGAAAACCCAAAGGGCACAAAAGGAAGGGCTTGAATTCAGTATAGAGCAGTATGGTGAGATTGACCGGTATTGTGCCGAAACAGGAATCGAGTGGTTTGCCTCGGCCTGGGATTTGGAAAGCCAGAAAAGTCTGAGGCGGTTCAATTGTAAATATAATAAAATTGCATCTGCGATGATTGTATATGAAGATCTTCTCAAAGAAGTAGCATCGGAGAAGAAGCACACGTATATATCGACAGGTATGAGTTCGATTCAGCAGATAGACCGGGCAGTAGAGATCTTTAAAAAGACCGGGTGTCCGTTTGAGTTGATGCACTGTGTATCAACGTATCCGATGGATGATGAAGATGCAAACCTGAACCGCATCAAGTCATTAAGAGATCGATATAATTGCAATATAGGCTACAGCGGTCATGAAGTTGGCGGTCTTGCCATATCCTGCGCGGCAACGGCTCTCGGGATAACCTCATTAGAACGACATATAACATTGGATCGGGCTATGTATGGATCAGATCAATCCGCCTCTCTTGAGATTGGAGGATTACGGATGCTGGTTAGTTCAATAAGGAAAATCGAGAAATCCATGGGAACCGGAGAGATTCAGATGCAGCCAAAAGAAGCCCCGATTGCAAAGAAATTACGGGCTCATGTTCCGTGGGATTCAAATGAATAAATCCCTGACACGGCTATGCGAGTAACTCTGCCTGCAGTGTTTGGGATCTGGCATCATCAGAATAAATTCTGATAAAACCGATAAAGAAATGCCTGCACAGACATTTAATCGGTTTTTTAGCTGAGTCCTGATGGGAAAGATGCAATTATTCAATAATTAATATACCCCTTGATATTATGGCCGATAACTCTAGAGAAAAGGCAACGGTATTAACAGATTCGCGCTATCTTGAGATCACGTATTCGGCCGAACGAGCACCTGTCGGGATCTATCCCTCACTTCTTGCCCGGCATCTGATGGAAACTGCGTACAGGAAGACCGGCAAACTTCTTGATATCGGCTCGGGGAGAGGTGATTTCCTGGATGCATTTTCCCAGTTAGGATACGAAGTATCCGGTGTTGACATCTCACCATTTTCATCAGCGGGGGCCGGCACCAGAACGATGAAGACCTGCAATTTCGAATGCGAACCGCTGCCATTTTCGGAGAATGAATATGATTTTGTGTTCAGCAAATCCGTAATCGAGCATCTTCATTCCCCACATCACATGATCTCGGGAGCTTTCAGGGTGCTGAAACCGGGCGGGATTGCCGTGATCATGACACCGAGCTGGGCACATACGTACTGGGGTCCGTTTTATATCGACCACACCCATGTAACACCATATACAATCCCATCGCTTACTGATGTGCTTCAGATCGAGGGATTTGAAAACATTTCAACACGATACTTTTACCAGTTACCCGGTGTCTGGAAACACCCGTCCCTCACACCCTTGGTACAGCTTTTTTCCCTATTGCCATTCTCCTACCGTCCATATCACCAGAAAGCACGCTGGCCGGATTCATTCAACAAACTGATACGGTTCTCAAAAGAGGTCATGCTCATCGCAGTCTGCCAGAAACCAATCAGATAACCCATTCCTGCAAAACCAACATTATTCCGTTGCTAGCACGTACAATTTACTTATATCAACCGGTTTTTCCGGGCGAGGTTATTTTCTATGAAATCGAGATTGACCTATGCAGTCATTCCGGCCCGTGGCGGCTCCAAAGGTGTGCCACGAAAGAATATCAAACTCCTGAAAGGATTTCCTCTGATAGCGTATTCCATTGCCGCTGCAAAATTATCGAAATTGACCGATCGGGTTATTGTATCAACAGAATCGTCGGAGATTGCAGAGATCGCACAACACTATGGTGCCGAAGTCCCGTTTCTGCGCCCGGCTGAATATGCCCAGGACAGATCACCGGACATCGATTTTATCCGGCATGCAATCGACTGGTTTGCAAAAAATGAGACAACTGCTCAGCCGGAATTATTCGTCCACCTGAGGCCAACAACCCCCCTGCGTGATCCGGCTCTCATTGACGAGGCAATTGGCAAGATCGTAAAAAATGATGATGCAACGGCATTACGATCCGCCCACGAACTGGCGGAGCCTCCCCAGAAGATGTTTGCTATTGAAAACGGATATCTGGCCGGGTTCTTTCCGGGCGATCCCCGTCCGGAATATTATAACCTTCCCCGTCAGGTATTTCCCAAGGCATACCATCCGAACGGGTATGTGGATATCATCCGGACCGGCTATGTGACGAGGACCAACACTCTTCACGGCCCACGGATGATCGGTTTTGTCACACCGTATACGATTGAGATTGATAATCCCGATGATTTCAGCCACCTGGAATACACTCTCGAAAAGCAATCACACCCCCTGTATGAATATCTGACTCAAAATTATTAACCCCAACAACCCACACTAACCTACATTCTGGAGAATTGTATATGTCAGGTTTTTCCTTTTCACGAATACCGGTACATGTTCCAAAAATCCAAACAAAATACCGGAAAATTTCCACGGCACTTCCCGTGCCGGAGTCTCTCGCAATCCTAGACGACCTCGACAAGTATGAATCCCGATCAATGCACGGCCAGATGCCGATCGTCTGGGACCATGCTGAAGATTTCCAGGTCGGAGACCGGTACGGGAATACCTGGATAGATTTTTCCTCAACGATCTTTGTCGCCAATGCCGGACATGCCAACCCGAAAATCTGTGAGGCGTTAAAACGGATAATCGATCAGAAACTTCTTCACAGTTACACCTATTACACGGAGATCCGGAGAGATTATATCAGGAAACTCATTGAGTTCACCCCTTCACAGTTCGAGAAGGCATTTCTGCTCTCTTCCGGGACAGAGGCCACAGAATGTGCCCTCAAGCTGATGCGGATGCAGGGAAACGCCATAGGAAAGAAAAAACCCGGCATAATCTCTTTCGAGGGAAGCATGCACGGGAGAACGCTGGGATCACAGATGATGGGCGGCACACCAGCGGCACGGGAGTGGATCGGATACGAGGATCCGAACATTCACCGTCTCCCGTTTCCATATCCATGGACACTGAAAGATGATCATGGCCACCCGGTCTCCGGTGAGGCGCTGTTCACCCGCCATATCGAACACTTACAAAAGACCGGTGTCAATCCGGATACCGATATCTGTGGTTTCATCCTTGAGTCGTATATCGGGTGGGGTGCAGTCTTCTTCCCGGTAGATTATGTCAAGGCGCTTGTAGCATTTGCCCGCAAACATGACATCCTTGTTACTTTCGATGAGATCCAGGCAGGTTTTGGCCGGACCGGCACCCTGTTCGCCTACCAGAATTATGGTGTCGAGCCGGATATCATCTGCTGTGGCAAGGGGATCAGTTCGAGTCTCCCGCTCTCGGCGGTTCTGGGATCCCGGAAGATCATGGATCTTCCGGATATCGGGTCAATGAGCAGCACTCATTCGGCAAACCCGCTCTGTTGCGCTGCCGGTCTTGCCAACATTGAATTTATAGAATCCCACAACCTTGTAGCGGATGCAAAACGCAAGGGTAAAATCCTGCTTGATGGGCTTAAAGGTATCCAGAAAAAATACCCTGACCGGATCTCAGAAGTTCTTGGCAAAGGTCTTGTAGCAGCAATTCTCATTGTCGATCCCAAAACCCGTCTTCCGGATTCCCTCACGGCAAGCCTGATCTGTGAAAAGGCGATGCAGAAAGGGCTGATTCTGGTCCATACCGGCAGGGAATCGATCAAGATGGGTCCACCACTAACAATTCCTGATGAAGCCCTGTTAGAAGGTCTGCACGTGCTTGAAGAATCCATAAAAGAGATCGTAAAACCCTGATAGATACACCCATGACAAGAATGGTAAGGCACGTCGGGATCGTGGTAAAAAAAATAGATGATGTTCTGCCGTTTTACCGCGATCTTCTCGGTCTGAAACCGGTGAAAAAGGCCAATGAAGATTCTGCGTTTGTCAGTCATATCCTTGGCCTCCGCGGATGCCGGTTAGTAACCGTAAAACTCGGTGCGGAGAATGGCGAAACGCTGATTGAACTGCTGGAATTTGCATCGCATCCCGTTGATCCGGCATTGTTACCAGGCCTGACTTGTCCTGGTATCACCCATATCGCACTAACTGTCCGGGATCTCGACAAAATGTACCGGAGACTGACACGTGCCGGGATATCATTTATATCCCCGCCGTCACGATCTCCGGATGGGTTTGCAAGAGTCGCGTTCTGCAAAGATCCTGCCGGGAATTATCTTGAACTTGTGGAAGAACTGTCGAAATAGAGATCCAGGTATGGAGGGATAAGTCATTATAACCAGCATCGGGATTATGCAGGGGCGGTTACTGCCCCCGGTCAACAATACGATCCAGGCATTTCCGGAAAACGGGTGGCAGGAAGAGTTTGCTCTTGCCCGAAACCTTGGACTAGACTACATAGAGTTCATTTTCGACGGGGATAACTATGCCCGGCACCCGCTGATGACCAAGGAAGGTCTGCGGGAAATTCAGAGCCTTGTGCAGGAACATGATGTTAGGATCCTATCGGTCTGCGCGGATTATTTCATGACACATCCGCTTCACCGTGGAACCCTGGAAGAGAGAACGGCACGGGTGAAACTGGTACAGGCACTCCTGCGAAACTGCGCAACGCTCGATGTTGGCAATATTATAATTCCCTGTGTAGACATTTCACAATTACAGAACGAGACCGAGATTCATGAATTCAAAATCCGGCTGGGCGAATGCCTGCCTGTTGCAGAAGACTGCGGTATCAACCTTGCATTGGAAACGGATCTCGGGCCGGAAGCGTTTACGCGGTTAGTTCGGGACATCGGTCATCCGTTCCTGAAGATCAATTATGACACCGGCAACAGTGCAAGCCTTGGCTATGACCCCGTAGTAGAATTAGGAAGTTATGGCCGCTGGATAACCGATGTCCATATCAAAGATCGCATGTTTGGCGGGACCACCGTGCCGCTCGGTGAAGGTGATGCTGACTTCCCCGAAATCTTCAGCCAGTTGGACCGCATGAACTACAATGGAATCTATATCCTGCAGACTGCCAGAAAACAGCCCGGCCTGGAGCAGGAGACCATCAAAGACTATTTAGATTTTATTGGCAAATATCTCCCGTGACACGTATGAATTCCACCCACGATCTGGCAGAAAAGGTAGCCCTTGTCAGTGGATCGAGCCGGGGTATCGGTAAAAAAATCGCATATCATCTCCTGTCCGGTGGGGCGAAAGTGTACCTGACCGGACGATCGCAGGAAGATCTGGACCAGACCTATAACTCGTTGAGTGAACAGTTTCCGGATCAGGTCTGCAGATACCTGGGCGACCTGAGTAACACAGTCACCATTGCGGGGTTGTTAAAGACGATCCATGAAGATCATGGCCATATCGATATAGTAGTCGCCAACATCGGGTCCGGCCGGTCACAGTCGGGATGGGACGTTCCGGATAATCTCTGGGAAGAGAGTATGCAGATCAATTTCCTGAGCGCAGTCCGTCTTTCCCGTGAGTCCCTTAGGTATATGACGGAGGCAAAATCCGGATCGATCATATTTATCGCATCGGTTGCCGGTGTTGAAACTATCGCAGCCCCCGTTCCTTATGCATGTGCAAAGGCAGCCCTTTTAAGTTACATGAAAAACACGGCGCCGATTGCTGCCCGATATGGTATCCGGATGAATGCAGTTTCTCCGGGGAATGTCTTTTTCCCGGGGGGAACGTGGGATAAAAAGATGCGTGAAAATCCGGAACAGACACGTAACTATATCCGGGATACGGTTCCGCTCCAGCGGTTTGGCACTCCGGATGATATCGGATCCATGGTCAGGTACCTGGCATCCGATGCTGCCTCATTTATTACCGGTGCAGATTTTGTTGTTGATGGCGGACAGACAAGGAGTTTATAACGGATTATTATGACAGATTCACCCCAGTCCCGGTTCAGGATTAACGGAAGCGCAGCAGTTATCACCGGAGGAGCCGGACTCCTGGGATACCACCATGCCCGTGCGATTATGAGTGCCGGAGGTATTCCCCTGCTCCTTGATATCAATGAGAACCAGGCCAGGGAAAAAGCAAAACTCCTGTCCGATACCTTCTCCGGAGAATGTTACGGGTATTACGCTGACATAACCGATAAAAAAAACGTTCAGGAAATCTGCTCGCAGCTCACCGACCAGTTCGGATCGTTGGATATCCTCATTAACAATGCTGCAAACGATCCCAAAGTAACGGATAAACCCGGTGAAAAACCCTGGTCGCGGTTCGAGCAGTTCCCGGAGATGGTCTGGGATCGGGATGTTGCGGTTGCTCTCAAAGGCTCGTTTCTCTGCAGCCAGGTATTTGGATCAGAGATGGCAACCCGAAGAAAAGGCGTAATTCTGAATATCGCTTCTGATCTTGGTATTATTGCACCGGACCAGAGAATTTACCGGAAAGAAGGGATCTCAGATGATATGCAACCGGTAAAACCCGTCACGTATTCCGTTGTAAAACATGGAATAATCGGACTCACCCGGTACCTTGCAACCTATTGGGCTGACAAAGGCATTCGGGTGAACGCCTTAAGCCCCGGGGGAGTATATAATGGCCAGCCACCGGAATTTGTGCAGAAACTGACTAACCTCATCCCCATGGGAAGAATGGCAGACGCTGACGAGTACCAGTGTGCCGTCATTTTTCTCGTTACTGATGCATCTTCGTATATGACAGGATCCGTGCTGAGTATCGACGGCGGGAGAACCTGCTGGTAAAGACCAATGTACAATCCTGTGAAATTAATGGATATGTTGATAACCAAAGATAACCACAAAATAGCATGAAAAATTTTTTAATTAATTTTGATTTTGAGGAAGTCAGTTCAGCAGTATATCGGAATGCTGAAATCTGGAAACTAAAAAAGAATCAGCAGGACGTAAAGATCTCTGTTTTGGTTCCAAGTGAGTTTACACACCTTTTTTTTCACGCGGATAAGATTTACGAGATAGAGAATAAAATAAAATATAGTGAAATTTTAGAGTATAAACCGGACAAAATTACTGAGTTTAAGCTAAATAATTTTTTAAAAATATATTCAAAATTAATAAAAAAAATCGCCAATCAAAAAATTCGGTTTATTTTATACCATTTATTATACATTACCCCACGGCAAGAGAAATTTTTATTGCGAAGTGGACTTTTAAGAAAATGTCTTCGTTATATCTCAACAAAAGAAAAAATTAAATTTATCAGGGTCAGTACTTCACTAATTTTTAGTTACAGCTAAAGAAGACAGTAAGATCTAAATAGACGGCGGGCGCCGAATATGGTCAATAAACGGCAAATTGCCCGCCGAATAAAGAATGAGATCCGAGCAGAAGATTGTTCCGAAATAGCAGTGAATGCAATCAACCGGCACCTAACGATTTCCATCAATGGAACGCTAAAACAAAAGACACTCATCCAGTCACTCGTCGGGATGTCAGCGACCAAACTATCAGTGCATTCCCTCAATAAAGTCGTAGAAAAAGTTCCGTGTGAAACATCGGTCAGATACCATTTGTCGAAGGTGAATTTGGATTCACTTCTGGAATTACAATCAAAGATCCTCACTTACTCAAACGGTCAGATCCTTGTTCCCGGGAAATCGTATCATTTTGCCATAGATTTCACCGACGATCCGTATTATGGTGAAATTATCGAAGCGAACAAAGATTACGTCCTCAAGAGCAAAATGAAGAAATCAACAACGACATTTTACTCGTACGTTTCGCTCTATATCACAACAAAAGGTCAACGGCAGACCTTTGCAGTTTTCCCGGTAAAAAAGGGAGTATCAAAGGTCGAGTACATTCGGAAATTCCTAGCTATAATCAATAACGCGAAAGTGACTATCACCGTTCTCTGTCTCGATCGTGGTTTCTACTCGAACGAAGTGTTTTCGTTTCTCCAGAATGAGAACATCCCGCATATCGTGCCGGTGAGAAAATACGGCCTGGAACTCAAGAAAATTCTCCGGGGGAATCATTCCCGGTATGCCCAGTACACGATGATGGGGACAGGTAAACCTCTTGATCTTACTCTCGCAATTGATGTCCAGTACCTTCAGGGAAGGAATAAAAAATTCGGGAATGTGAATCTCGGTTATGTCGTATACGGCATTGACTGGAAACCCCGAAGAGTCTACCAGGTCTACAAGAACCGGTTCGCTATCGAATCTTCATACCGTATCCGAAACATCGTGAAAGCTAAAACATCTTCCCGGAATGTTGTGCTCCGCTATCTCTTGACGATAATCTCGTTCCTCCTCAAGAATATCTGGGTAACTCTTCAATGGATGTTCTTTTCAAAGGTTCAACGTGGGCCGAGAACGATTGACGAAGATTTGTTCCGGTTTGATCTCTTCCGGCTACTTGTTTGGGAAGGACTCCGGAGAAAACTCAAATTCGTTACGGTTGTTTCTGTTCTTCGATCTCTCAGTTGATCGGAGGTTGGTAAGCGTTGATGACTATCCAAAGTTCATGGAAGAAAATTTAGAGAAGTACTGAGGGTGGGTGATTATTTTGATGTTTCAACTTTTTCGGTTGCTGATTATAATCTCGGGGCCTGGCTTCACTCAGAACTCACGAATTTGTCTGAAATGATTGCGAGCGGGGATGTCTATAAAGTAATGGGATGTCAGGACCATCAGGAATACGATGGAATATATCAGACATTCATAAAAACGAATAAACCGAAAATAATTTTACGGACACGAAATTTTAAAAATAAAGCCGTTGTCCATAACTCAAAAATTGAGATATTAAAGCCCGTAGTTGAGCATTTATTAGAAAAAGGATATTTTATTTTTAACATCGGCACCCCGACGATGCCCCTTTCAATAAAAAATGATGATTATCATGAAGTGAATCATAATATGGCGATAGAGGACGAATTTAAACTGTGTTCTCTTGCCCAGGCATGTATGTTATCAACTGAGGCAGGTCTCTTCATTGCGTTTGCCGCAACCGATTTAACGTTGATTCAATACGATGATGATCTCAATATTAAATGTCATAATGTGGATTTATTTGGTGCAAGGAGAAAAGCTGGTTTAAATGATATTGACATTCGCAACGAGATATTTAATAATGATTTTGAAGGGGCTGCGGATGTAATTTCAAGAAATGTTGAAAAAAAATCTAATACCAGAGATGACTGGCATTTTCAGCCAGAAATCACGAGGGTCGAGTTATAGATCCGCATCTGGAACTGAAAGAACCTGAGTCTCTCGAATTTTATATTTTACAAAGTTCTGGAGAATTTATTCTATAATCTCATTAAAATTAATTATTAAAAAAACAGGCATTTCAGCACACGTATGCATTTAACTAATTTATAAGGGATATTTTTCTGCAAGTTCCTGAATATATATCTCCCAGCACGGAATTTCAGGAGTTCCCTCTTTCTTTACGTAATCATTCTGATATTTGTTGTATGAATTGGTATCAATCTCCAATTCTTTTTTCCAATCTAATTCGGTAATTGTATCAATATTAATTGGATCTTTCTTTAAAAGATGGGCCATCATGTCAATATAATCGCCTTCAAAAAACACCCCGGGAACTTTTTTCTGGAAGACATTCATTGTTGTAAATAAAATTGGTTTACGAAACAGCACAGCGAAATTCATTGAGCCACTCGCATGAGCTACAACAAATGACGATTCAGCAATTAAACGGGCAGTCTCTCCCTTGGTAACCGGTCTACCCTTGAAATAATCTTTAGATTCATCATAATTGGATCGTGGGTGGGCTGCGATAATAATTCTTACATGATAATTATTTTCGAGATAATTAAAAAAATTACACAGATTGGAACAATATTCTTCAATTCCGATAGGGGCTTTCAGATTGAGGTACTCATAATCCGGGTGAAGGGGAACATTTTCATCGAGAAAAACACCGAGTGCGGGATCTGTTTTTTGATTGTTTCGCTCATTTAGATAAGTATCATAATCGAACGAATGCGCCCAGATCAGGTGAGTTGTTTTTCTGTCGATAAGAATTCCATTATAAGCCAGTTCCAGGGATCTCACACCGGATAGAAGTGCCATATCCGCGGGCTTTATGTTCAACATGTGATATTTTAATAAAATTGGATCGCAATATATGGAGAAAAATGCTTTACACAGCATCGTAAATCCATGTTTCTCTTTAAGACGGGATACTGCACTAAAGAGACATCTGAAAAATCCAACGGACTCACTTTTTTTCGGCGGTGGGCACTCTAAGGGATGGGTAATCATATTCAGTACGCAATATTTTATTTTTTTACGAGACAGTTGATCATAAATAAAAAGCATCTGCATATTGAAAGCTGCCATAATATTGACAACCGTGTCGGGGTTAATTTTCGATAGCGCGTGAATAATGTCCTGCTTGTCGTTAAATTTTTTATATTTATCAAAAATAATGGGATCGTCATCGTATAATTTCTGAAGAAAATTTTTACGGTGGATTTCATTTTGTAAAAAGGGACTGATGTCCCAGATTTCAACATCGAATCCATGTGACAGAAATATTTCGATACCAAAATTATTGAAGTATTTTTTAGTCAAAGGTGTGCCTAAAATAAATATGATTTTCTTGATCCGGCAATTCATATTCAAACCTTACGAGACATATACACTAAATTGGTTGGGGATAAAAATCTGTTTATAAGAATTATATCATTTTTGCTATTCGAAAGAATTTTTAAAAATGTCCTCAAGAATTACCGTGAAATGGATAAGATCTTCCAAGACCGATAAATGAAACCATCAGGGTTCTGATTTAAAAAAAACAGAATGAATACATAATAACCAAGGGAACGATTGATGTTGGATCAAAGGATGAATTATTTTTTTGGATCATATCTCGGACAAGTTGTGTAATCGGTAAAAAATGGTTTTATTTCTGGATGCTAACCCGAAGAATGTATTAAATTTCTAATACGCGAAATATTAACGGATAGAGAGATTGAAAATTTTTTCATAAGCCGGAAAACCACAGATATGCACGAGTAGGAGAATTCATTTACATTCATATGCCGTGAAAAATATGATTACGATAAAACTCGATATTCCTCGTTTCGGTTGGCCATTAGCTGATCTAAAGAATCCATTTTTACGACAGACCCCAAATAATTCAGGAATCTGGGGGAATTATCAGTTTTTCGTAAATACGCCGGTTAAAGAATGTGATTACTGGGTCGTATTCGATGATTTGGAAAATAGTACAGAATCCTGCAGATGTCCCCGCGATAATACGATATTTATTACAGGAGAATCCCCCAGTTTTACGCACTATGATCAGAGATTTCTCGATCAATTCGCTCACATAATTTCCAGCCACAAGGATATAAAACACAAAAATCTTTACAATTATATCCAGGGACACCCATGGTTTGTCAATAAAAGTTACGATGAGTTGGTATCTCTCACCATGGTCCCAAAAACCAAAGAAATCTCCCTCATTACTTCGAATAAAACGTTCTCCGATGGGCATAAGAAACGATATGAATTCGCCCTTGACATGAAAGAGCATTTTGGGGACAGGCTTGATCTTTTTGGTAACGGAATTGTACCGTTCCAGGATAAATGGGATGTACTTGCACCCTATAAATATTCAATTATTATCGAGAATTTTCGATGTGATGACTGGATTACAGAAAAGCTATTTGATTGTTACCTGGCCCATTCGTTTCCATTCTATTTTGGATCTACGAATACCTCAAAATATTACAATGAACAGTCATATGCCGAAATTGATATTTATGATAGTGAAGGATCGATAAAAAAGATAGAATCGATTCTTAACGAAACTGATCATTATCAGAAACATCTGCCCTCCGTTCTTCAGGCCAAGGAGCAGACATTGAACCGGTATAATTTATTTCCGAACATAATCCATTATATCGAGCAGGAAAAGCTTAGTTCTTTAAAATCAAACGGAGATATACTATTAAAAAAGCGAGATCCCACAATTAATCCCATTAAAAATCTGAAATTATCAATTTCACGTTTTTTTAGTCGGAAGTTCCGCGAGTAAAAATTTAATTATACCACAAAACCTAAAAAGAGGATCATCATGGGAAAACGGGTAATACTGGTCAGTACAAATTGGGAAGAAGTATCTTTATGTTCATCAAGTCTCGACCGGAAACTTGAGGTTAAATGTACTGACGAATCACATTATCCTCTGGGTATCGCATATTTGCACTCATTTTTAGAGTCAAAAGGCCATGATGTCGAGAGTTTATGGTTAAATAATTACCCGTTTGAATATGGATTATCTTCCATCACCGCAACTATCGACAAATTTAATCCTGACGTTGTTGGCCTTCAGTTATTTACTCCGAACAGAATGAGCAGTTATCAGGTAATCGAGTTTATCCATAACAAATATCCCAATATCACGATTGTAATCGGGGGTATTCATACTACAATTATGTATGACCAGTTACTGCGAAAATACCCGTATGTTATTGCAGTACTTGGCGAAGGTGAGTTTTCATTTAATAATTTACTTCAGGAACTATCAACACCGGATCCAGATCTAAAAACCGTCAATGGTATCGCTTTTTTTCATGGCGGGAATGTTCTTCGGAATCCCGACCAGGAATTAATCGAAAATCTTGATATTTTACCGTTTCCCAAACATGAACTATTTTTTTCGGGAACCCGTGTTAATGCATGCATAATTACATCCAGAGGTTGTCCAAACCGGTGCAGCTTTTGTTGTCTGAATACACACAATAAACGAAAAGTTCGTCTTCGATCAGTTGAGAATGTAGTGGATGAAATTGAGTGGCTCATAACATCATTCCCCCAATTAAAATCGATCTGGATCCATGACGATACCTTTTTCCTTAATACGTCCCGGGTAATCCAATTCTGCGACCTGATTATCTCAAAAAATATAAAGATAAATTTTATCTGTAGCGGCAAATTTAAACCAATTTCAAAAGAGATGGTACAAAAACTTGAGCAGGCGCATTTTATCAAAGTTCTGCTGGGCCTGGAAAGTGCAGATGAATCGATATTAAAAAGATGTCATAAAGGCATTACGCAAAAAGATGTAATCCATGCAGTTGATCTCTTTGCAAAATCAAAAATTGACATATACGCGTTTATTATTGTCGGACTTCCCGGGGAAACTCAGGAAACGGTCATAAATACCGGACGGTTTATTCAAAAACTCCAGCGGATGAAATACATGTACTATGACAATATTGGCGTTCTTACAATATATCCCGGAACTGAAGTTTATGAAATTGCGAAAAGCAACGGGGTTCTTGATGATGATTACTGGCTTACAGATAAAATCACCCCGTTGTATACGGTTGAACACTCCCAGGAGCAATTATTCTTATTCAAAGAAATGATGCTGGATTATATCTCCTCTGACCGGTTATTCACAAAAGAAAGATTTTTTAAACAATGGTTTATGATCCCGTCGGTTTTTTCATATAAATTACGGTATTTATGGCTGGAACGGCTGAAATATATCATTCATAAAATCTTCGCGGGAAAAATACATACCAGCACAACAGGGACCCGGCAATAATGATAATCGTCAGAATAATCGGTGGACTCGGTAACCAGATGTTTCAATATGCGGTGGGGAGAGCCATCGCGTTGAAAAATGGTGTTGAATTAAAGCTGGACATTTCCGCATTCGATTCTTATAAACTTCATCAGTACGGGTTAAACAATTTTAATATCGTTGAGAATATCGCGACGGAGGCAGAGGTGAAGAAACTGACCCGCTGGAAAATAGAGGTTCCTGAAAAATTTAAAAAATATTACAGGATTTTCGATAATTCATTCAGTCATATCATCCCTTATTACAAACAGAAATATGTAAAGGAGCGGGATTATCCATTTGATCCCAACATCCTCAAAATCATTGACAATACCTATCTTGATGGCTACTGGGGCAGTGAAAAATATTTTTTGAATATTGAATCAACAATCCGGAACGATTTTACATTAAAACATGAATCTGATGCAGAAAATATCAAGATTGCGGATAAGATAAACAGAACCAATTCAATAAGTGTTCATTTCAGGAGAGGTGATTACGTCACTGATCCAACAACCAATGCAATACATGGAACATGCTCCATTGATTATTATTACAGGGCAATTGAAGATGTTTGTAAATACGTCACCGATCCCCATTTTTTTATTTTTTCAAATGATCCTGAATGGGTAAAAGAACATTTTTCGATCCCGCATCCGGTGTATCTGATTAGCGTAAATGGACCTGAAAGGAATTATGAAGACATGCATCTTATGAGCCTGTGTAAACACCATATTATCGCAAACAGTACATTCAGCTGGTGGGGCGCCTGGTTAGGTAAAAACAAAGATAGACGAGTATATACTCCAAAAAGCTGGTATAATGTCGATTATATCAATCAGAAAGACACCTTTCCGGAATCGTGGCATAAACTATAAAACCATTTTGTGAGCGTCTTTTATGGATTTACTGATCTAAATTGTATTTTTTCGATTTTTAATGCGGTTACAAGAATAAGAGAGAGAAACTCCCGTTCCTCCGGGTATTTTTGAGATTTTTTTTCATCCAGACACAGACTAGTAGGAGATGGATTTCCGGTCAAACATATTGCAAGAAAAGAAATATTGTCTGATAAGATATCTACTATGGAAAAAAATTCATTAATATATGTGGCAGGCCATCGTGGAATGGTCGGGTCTTCCATCATCAGCCAGTTAAAAAAGAGTGGTTATAATAATATCATTACCGCGACGAGCAATGAGCTGGATTTGAAAGATCGTGGTGCCGTTGACAATTTTTTTCGCAGCAATTCAATTGAGTATGTATTCCTTGCCGCAGCAAAAGTCGGGGGAATAAAAGCGAACATTTCCCATCCTGCAGAATTTCTCTACGATAATCTGATGATTCAGAATAATATTTTTGAATGTTGTCGGAAATACGGGATAAAAAAGTTATTATTTCTTGGAAGTTCCTGTATTTATCCCAAAGACTGTCCTCAGCCCATGAAAGAAGAATATCTGATGACAGGTCCGCTTGAACCTACCAATGAAGGGTATGCCCTTGCAAAAATCGCGGGTTTGAAGATGGCCCTTTATTATAACCAGCAATATGGCCTGAACACGATCTGCCCGATGCCCTGCAATCTTTATGGTGCGAATGATCATTTTGATCCGGAGAATTCGCATGTGTTATCAGCGCTGGTAAAAAAATTTGTTGATGCTGTGGAAGATGATACTAAAAAAGTAGTTCTTTGGGGTTCTGGCATTGCCAGAAGAGAGTTTCTTAATGTGGAAGATCTTTCAGTTGCACTTTTATTTTTGATGGAGAAATGGAACCATCCTGAAATCATTAATGTCGGATGGGGAGATGACATATCCATCCGTGATTTGGCAACGCTTGTAGCAAAAAAAACCGGTTACCATGGACAAATTGAGTGGGATACCACAATGCCTGATGGCATGTTGAGAAAATGTATGGATATATCAAAGATTACTGCACTTGGGTTTACGCCAAAGATCACCTTGGATGAAGGTATCATAAGGATGATCAGTGACTACAAACAAATAAGAAAAACCCAAATTTCTATCAAACCAAACAACAGGTAGATCGACAATGCTTCCCTTAATGAAAAATGCGTTTATCAATGAATACGAGACAAAAAAGGCACTTGCGGAATTCATAGTGCAGGCCCCGCGTTTGAGCATGGATCAGCAATGTTTCAGATTTGAGTCGGAATTCTCAAAGGTTCAACAGCGGGATGAAGCGGTTTTATTTAACAGCGGTGGCAGTGCGAATCTGGCATTATTACAAGCCCTGAAAAACTTAGGTTATTTAAAGGAGAACGCTCTTGTAGGCTTTTCAGCATTGACCTGGTCGACAAATACCATGCCGATTATTCAGATGGGTTTTATCCCGGTGCCCGTGGATTGCGAACCCACCACCCTGAATATCATGTCATGGAATCTTGAAGAGCGGTTGAAAAATTGTAAACTGGATGCATTATTTATTACGAATGCATTGGGCTTCACCGGCGATTTGGATAAAATAAAACGCATCTGCGGGGAAAATAATATCCTCCTGATTGAAGACAACTGTGAATCTCTGGGCAGTGAACTGCCTTCGGGGAAAGCCGGCAATTTTGGCATTGCATCCACATTCTCTTTTTTTGTTGCTCATCATATGTCAACAATAGAAGGCGGGATGGTATGTACTGACAACAAAGAACTTGCACAAATGCTTCGGATTGTACGGGCAAACGGATGGGACCGTAATCTGGATCTAAACCAGCAATCCAAAATCAGGAAAAAATTTAAAATACATTCTGAATTTGATGCAAAATACACGTTTTACGATTTAGGTTATAATCTCCGGCCCACAGAAATCACCGGATTTCTGGGATCATTCCAGTTAAGATTTTTAGCGGAATCAATTAATCAGAGAGAGAGAAATTATCATTTTCTTGAAAGGGATGCAATTAACAATTCTGATCTGGTACCCTTGGATCATTCCCATCTGTCCGTACTCTCAAATTTTGCATTCCCCGTATTATGCAAAAGCCCGGCATTGAGAGACAAATACCTTAAACGGTTTTCCAGTGCCGATATTGAAATCCGACCTGTGATTGCAGGCAATATTCAAAAACAGCCGTTTTATTCAAAATATGTGAAAAATCTTTATGATCTGCCGGGAACGGATATGATTCATCACTGTGGTTTTTATTGTGGAAATTATCCGGAACTGACGCAGCCGGATCTCGATCTTCTCTCACGGTGTCTGAAAAAGCAGGATTTACTCAACTGACCTGTTGTTAAGGACACCATCAACGATCTTTACGAATCATCGCAATAACAGAAAATTCCCCGCGTAAGGAAAATTTTCATCTTTTTATAATCTGAAAAAGGGATCGGGAGCCGGTCAGACTACCAACACAATGCGCTGGATTACGATGAACTGGCAACAGGGCATAATGACCGGTTGCGTAAATTTTCAGCAGCTAAATATTCATAGCATATACTCATATACTCATTAATGGATAATATGAAAGTCGTAATCCTTGCCGGGGGATTTGGGACCAGAATGAGCGAAGAAACCGTTATTAAGCCCAAACCCATGGTGGAAATCGGGGGAAAACCCATCCTGTGGCATATAATGAAAATTTATTCCCATTATGGATTTAACGAGTTCGTGATATGCCTCGGGTATAAAGGATACATGATAAAGGAATATTTTGCCAACTATTTCCTTCATACCTCGGATGTTACGATTGACATAAAACAGAACAGAATTGAAACTCATGAGAATTCATCCGAGCCGTGGAAAGTCTCGCTTATCGATACCGGCGACAACACCATGACCGGAGGCAGAGTCAAGCGTGTTCAGAAATATATCGGGGATGAACCATTCATGCTCACGTATGGGGATGGAGTATCCGATATTAACATCAAGAAACTTCTTAAATTCCATCAGACCCATAAAAAGACCGGCACACTGACCGCAATCCGGCCGCCGGGAAGATTCGGCGCATTACAACTGCAGAACGGGCATGAGGTCACATCATTTTTTGAAAAGCCCGAAGGGGATGGCGGATATGTCAATGGCGGTTTTTTTGTTTTTGAACCCGCAATATTCGATTACCTGAAAGATGATACAACGATTCTGGAACGGGTTCCCCTGGAATCCCTTGCACAGAGCAAGCAGCTAAATGCTTACAAACATGAAGGCTTCTGGTATGCCATGGATACGTTACGGGATAAGAATTATCTTGAAGAAGCCTGGGTAACCGGCAAAGCACCGTGGAACGTGTGGGATCAATGAATTATAAGGAAAAACTTGTAAGGTCCTTCAATGGACAAACCGTATTGATTACCGGTCACACCGGGTTCAAAGGAGGGTGGCTTGCATTATGGCTTGAATCACTCGGTGCGAAGGTAATAGGATACAGTCTGGATCCACCAACGCAACCCTCATTCTTCCGGCAGACCGGGTTATCCCAGAAGATCACCGATCTTCGCGGAGATGTCCGGGAACTCGCAGCACTGTCGAAGGTTTTCCGGAAATATCGGCCGGAGTTTGTATTTCATCTTGCAGCACAGCCACTGGTCCGTGCTTCATACAAGACCCCTCATGATACCTTCGAGGTCAATGTCATGGGTACGGCAAATGTACTTGAAGCGATCAGGTTGTCAGGAACACCAACCGTTTGCGTCTGCATTACCAGTGACAAGTGCTATGAAAACAGGGAATGGGATTATGCCTACCGGGAAAATGATCCGATGGGCGGCCATGATCCGTATAGCGCCAGCAAGGGTGCTGCCGAGATTGTGATCGCATCGTACCGGAAAAGTTACTTTGGAGGTGAAGGATCAGCATCACCGTATGCACTCTCCTCAGCGCGAGCCGGGAATGTCATTGGTGGAGGGGACTGGGCAGAGGATCGAATTGTCCCTGACTGTGTACAGTCCCTTATTGATGGCAAGACCATCATAATCCGTAACCCTTCTGCAGTCCGCCCCTGGCAGTTTGTGCTGGATCCTCTCTCGGGGTATCTCTGGCTTGCGCTTGCTATGAAAGAACACCCGGACGAATATTCCGGAGCATGGAATTTTGGGCCGCATTATTCCAACAACGTTGATGTCGGGACCCTTACCGAAAAAATTATCCGTGAGTGGGGAAGCGGGAAATGGGAACATCCCCCTCACACCGATAATCTGCACGAGGCGGGTTTCCTTAAACTGGATATCGCAAAATCAGTTACAAAACTGGGTTGGAGACCGGTGTATGGGATCAACGAAGCGATCCAGAAAACGATTGCATGGTATAAAGCGGATTACACCCGGGCTGAAGATATGTACAAATTTTCTCTTGACCAGATTGAAACGTATATGCACGATGCAGATAATACTGTGTAGGAACTTTTTATCAGCCAGTTCCGGTTTCAGATTTGTTCTGCGGGGATAGTCATGGGATCATTAAGGGGAGGGAAACTCTTCATACCAGGTGCCACGGAATTGCCGAGTGTCTGGGAACACGAACCCACGTTCTGGCAGGCGGATATTTCCCGGACTGTTTCAGAATTAACCTGGAGACCCCGGTTTACTCTGGAGCAGGGGCTTGACAAATCCATCAACTGGTTTAAAGAAAATATCAATTTATATACCTGATGAACTGGAGCAGATATGAAATTATCCAAATACGTAATTGATTCTCTTGCAGAACAGGGGATCACCCATATTTTCGAAGTCTGCGGAGGTGCACTGGCACATCTGCTTGATTCCGTTTATGGACGAACCGATATCACCACCGTTTCCATGCATCACGAGATGGCTGCGGCAATTGCGGCTGAAGGATATGCACGGGCAAGTGAAAATTTCGGCGTTGCCATGGCAACGAGCGGCCCGGGTGCAACAAATCTCATTACCGGTATCGGAAGCTGCTATTTTGATTCAGTTCCGTGCATGTACATTACCGGACAGGTGAATACGTACGAATATAAATTTGATAAGCCTGTGCGGCAGATTGGATTTCAGGAAACCGATATCGTCTCCATTGTAAAACCCATTGTAAAAAAGGCAGTACTTGTAAAAGATGCAGATGAAATTCGCTTTACCCTGGAGGAGTTATCTGCAGTTATGAAAGACGGTCGTCCCGGGCCGGTGCTATTAGACCTGCCCTTGGACCTTCAACGGGAAGAGATCAATATTCCTACCCTTAAATCGTATACAAAAGAGCCCGATGAAGTGAAACCCCCGACAGAGTCCATAAACCAGCTGGCCGATCTCATCCATGCGTCGGAACGACCGGTCATCCTTGCGGGGGGCGGTGTCAGGTCATCGCATGCATGTGAGGATCTTTTACAGTTTGCGCATCGGACCCGGATCCCGGTAGTCACATCTCTCATGGGACTGGATGCGTTTCCCCACGATGATTCCCTGTTTATCGGAATGATCGGTACGTATGGTAATCGCTTTGCCAACCTGGCAATTGCGAATGCAGACCTGGTTATTGCTCTTGGGACGAGGCTCGATACCCGGCAGACGGGAACACGGCCGGAAACATTCGCAAGAGATGCAACGATCGTCCATGTCGATATAGACTCGCATGAATTGAATAACAAGATCAAAGTACACCATGCGATCCATTCAGATATCAGGCAGTTTTTTCTATTCATTTCGCATCATCCGGGCATCACCCGGGTTCCGGTAAAAAATACCAATTGGCTGACGAGGATAAGTCAGTACAAGCAGAGATATCCGGATTTCACGTTACCTGAAACCCCCGCAATTGATCCTAATTATTTCTTCCACATCCTCTCAGAGAACCTGAAGAATGATGCCATACTCTGTGTGGATGTCGGGCAAATCCAGATGTGGGCTGCCCAGAGTCTCGTGATCAAAAAAGGGCAGCGATTTTTAACCGAAGGGGGAATGGCATCGATTGGTTCAGCACTGCCTATGGCAATTGGTGCTGCTTTTGCTCAGCCGGAAAAACAGATAATTGCGATAACCGGCGATGGAGGATTTCAGCTGAATATCCAGGAACTCCAGACCCTCTATCACCACCAACTTCCCATCAAGATCATCCTGCTGAATAACAACGGCTACGGGATGATCAAACAATTCCAGGAACAGTACCTCAATTGCAGGTTCCAGTCATCGGGTATCGGGTTCAGTAATCCCGATTTCCAGGATGTTGTAACCGCGTATAAGATACCATCCCGGAAAATCTCCACAAAAGATGAGATCGTTCCGGCATTACAGCATTTCCTGTCTGAAACGCACCCGGGTTTTCTCGAGGTAATCATTGATGAAAAGTCCCGGGCTGTTCCTAAACTTTCCGTTAACCGGCCTGTCGAAGACCAGGAACCCCTGTTGTCAAGAGAAGAACTAAAATCGAATATGATCACTGAAATGCTCCCGGAGTATGATAACGATGAAAACTGAAAAAGAGATCCGCTCTGAAATTTTTGATAGCGTAAAAAAGATTTTCGAACAAAAAAGCCGGCATTCTTTCATACCCGGCACCTCACCTATTCCCTATGCCGGCCGGGTCTATGATGAAAAGGAAGTGATCAGTCTCGTTGACGCATCTCTTGATTTCTGGCTCACAACAGGACGTTACGCTGAGCAGTTCGAAAAAGACCTGGCTACCTTTTTAGGATTGAACTATTGTCTGTTGACAAATTCCGGTTCATCAGCAAATCTTCTTGCGGTCTCTGCCCTCACGTCACCAAAACTTAAGGAGAGACAGTTAAAAGCCGGTGATGAGGTAATTACAACGGCCTGTGGTTTTCCTACAACCCTGAACCCCCTCCTCCAGAATAACCTGGTCCCGGTCTTTGTGGATGTTGAACTGGGAACCTATAATATTCAGGCAGATCGTATCGAAGAAACGATCTCTGACCGGACAAAAGCGATAATAATTCCGCATACGCTGGGGAATCCTGCAAACCTGGACACCATAATGAATCTGGTGAAAAAATACAATCTCTGGTTCATCGAGGACAATTGTGATGCCCTCGGTTCACAATACCGGGGAAAATTTACCGGGACGTTTGGACATATATCTACCTTCAGTTTCTATCCGGCACATCACATGACCATGGGGGAAGGTGGCGCCGTCTGCACGGATGATCCGTTACTCAGGAAAATAATCGCCTCGTTCCGTGACTGGGGCAGAGACTGCTGGTGCGATCCCGGCTGCGACAACTCCTGCAAAAAACGATTTGACTGGCAGCTTGGAGATCTTCCCGGGGGATATGATCACAAATACATCTATTCCCATATCGGTTACAATCTCAAGGTTACTGACATGCAGGCTGCGATCGGTGTTGAACAGCTGAAAAAATTACCCGGGTTTATTGAGAGCCGGAAATGCAATTTTAATTTTTTATCCCGGAACCTTGAAAAATATGCGAACTACCTGATTCTGCCTCGTGCAACAGAGAACTCGGATCCAAGCTGGTTTGGATTTCCCATCCTCGTAAGGGATGACGCACCATTCACTCGCGATGCTATTGTCAGGTATCTGGAAGATCATAAGATCGCAACACGGATGCTCTTTGGAGGGAATTTGATCAAACAACCGGCCTATTCGACGATGAATTACCGGTTGTCAGGCAACCTCGTGAACACCGATCGGGTAATGAATAATCTGTTCTGGATTGGGGTATATCCGGGACTTACACGGGAGATGCTCGATTTCGTTATTTCCACAATGGGTACATTTTTTGCCGGATATGATGATCTTTGATGAATAATGACGAAGAAAAACAAGATGGGGATATGATCGGAAATTCACAAAAAAATGAACCGCTGGTAAGTATCTGTATCCCCGTATACAACGGGGAAAAAACTATCCGAAGGACAATCGAGTCAGTTATTAATCAGACCTATAAAAACCTGGAAATTATCGTTGTTGATAATTGTTCCAAGGATTCTACCGTCAAAATCGTGCAGGAGTTCAACGACCCGCGGATACGACTCATTCTCAACGATATCCATGTCCATTGTGCCGAATATAACTGGAACCGGTGTTTCCCGTATGTGAAGGGAGAATATATGGCGTTTTTTCACGCTGACGATACCTATACACCATCGATGGTTTTCCGACAAATTGAAACCTTTAAAAAATTTCCCCAGGTTGGCGGAATCTTCACCATGGGAAACCGGATAAACGAGATGGATGAGATTGTAGGAAAATATCAATTACCCCCGGGGATCGTGGGAATGAAACCCCACTCATTCCCGACAATATTTCTCACTACCCTTCAGTATAGCGATTTTTTATTGTGCCCCAGTGCTATGCTCCGGACGAAACTGTATGAAAGGCTGTTGCCGTTCCGATATGATCAATTTGGTTCTGCATCAGATCTGGATATGTGGTTACGGGCTGAAGAATCTGCACCTCTGATCATTCTTGATGAACCCCTGATGAATTACCGGGTCAGTCAGATGCAGGAAACGTACCAGATCAACCTCCTGAAAACAACTGAAGCTGACTTTTTCAAGGTTATGGATTTTCATATCGAACAGAATAAAAAATCCATTGTCCTGGAAAACCGAGTAAAAAACCGGTATGAACTTTTCCGGTTCGAAGACCAGTTGAATTGTGCATTGAGTTATATACACAAAGGCGAAATTAAAAATTTCAGGATGCAATTAAAAATAATTCCCTGGCACAAATATTTAGAAATTTACTTAAGAGATCCACAATTACTTCACCCGAGGATTTCACGAGGGATTTTCGGGAGATTGTGCAGGCTGTCCATGGAAATTTTACATACTGCATTCTGGTTCACGAATCCTGAAAACAGCAGAGTAAGACGGTAAAAGCAATGCACTGGTGGAATTAATCCGATGAAGATCCTTTTTGTTGCGATGTCAAACAGTATCCATACAGCCCGCTGGATCGGACAGATCGCGGATCTGGGATGGGATATTCATCTGTTCCCCAGTATAGATTATGGGGACACCCACGCGGAACTGAAAAATGTAACAATCTATCATTCACTTTACGGCACAAAAAAGAACAAGAATCCCAATGTTAACTATAACGGGCAGCCGGTTTTTTCTAATATTCTGGCATGGGCTGGACGATTCTTAAAACAAACGCTGAACCCCCATTACAGACGGGACGATCTCATCCGTGTCATCAAAGAAATTCAACCGGACATCATCCATTCCATGGAATTTCAGCATGGCGGGTACCTGGTACTCGATGCCAAACGGGAATTTTTAAAACGCAGCAGGAACAATGAAAAATTTCCATCATGGATTGCAACAAACTGGGGAAGTGACATATTCCTTTTTGGAAAGATGCCGGATCATAAGGAAAAAATCCAGGCCCTCTTAAAAGAATGCGATTATTATTCGTGTGAATGTGAAAGGGATATAGAATTAGCAAAAAAATTCGGGTTTAACGGGAAATATTTACCTGTTCTTCCCAATACCGGCGGTTTTACTCCTGCTTTTATTGAAAAACCCGGTGCTGGCAGAAAAACATCCGATCGAAGGGTAATTCTCTTAAAAGGGTACCAGGGATGGGCAGGTCGTGCACTTGTCGGGCTTGACGCAATAGAATTATGTGCCGGTGATCTTCAGGAGTATGAAGTTGAAATTTATTCCTGCACGTCACCGGAAGTCAGGAAAAGAGCTCATATGCTCAGTAAAAAGATGAAAATTCCCATCCGGATCCTCCCGCCGGTTTCCCACGAGGATCTTTTAGAACATTTCGGGAGAGCCAGGATTTATATCGGGTTAAGCATTTCCGATGCAATCAGTACAGCGTTACTGGAATCAATGGTAATGGGTTCATTTCCAATCCAGTCTGATACTTCATGTGCAGACGAATGGATTACTGATGGGAAAACGGGATTCATTGTGCCGCCGGAAGATGCATCCCTGGTTGCGTCAAAATTAAAACAGGCCGTTTGCGATGATCAGCTGGTGGATACTGCTGCGAAAATAAATTCAATGGTTGCAAAAGATCGCCTCAATTATGATGTGATAAAAGGAAAGGTAATTTCCGAATATGAAAAAATTTTTTCGGAAAACAGGTATCGATGAGGCAGATCAGATTATTAATAAAACCGGCAGAGTATATTTGCTCAAGATAACCATGAAAAACATATCCGATAACACGGTAATAAAGGAAGAACCGGTGTCATTATGAAAAAAATTACCGTCGGCATTACCGGTCAGTCGGGAATAATTGAGACCTATTTATCCGCCTTTTTAAGGACAAAATCCGACCAGATTGATTGCATTCTTTTCAACCGGGAATCATTTCAGGACAAGGACCGTCTCACCCATTTTGTCTCGCAATGCGATTTCATTGTCCATCTTGCAGGAATGTTCAGGGGAGATCCCGGGAAGATCTATGACTGCAATATTTCCCTTGCAAACCAGCTCATCCATTCACTGGAATCCGGGGATCATCCTCCGCATATCATCTATATCTCATCCATTCAGGAAACGCGGGATAATTCTTATGGCAGATCAAAATATGAATGCAGGAAATTATTGGAAACCTGGGCAAAGAAAAATAATGCCCGAGTGACGAGCCTGGTGATTCCCCATGAATTCGGACCATTTGGAAAACCCTACTACAACTCAGTAGTCAGCACGTTCTCGTACCAGTTAACACATAATCTCCTGCCAAAAATAGAAACTGATGCGGAACTGGACTTAGTATACGCAGGTACAATCGTTGGGAAAATCTATAAGATAATTTCAGGCGAGGTATCGGAGACCGTAATTACCATTCCTGCCGATAAGCGGATGAAAGTATCCGATCTTCTTTTAAGATTGCAGCAATATAAACAGACCTACTTCGACAATCACATCTTCCCGGACGTCCGGGATGAATTTGATGCTGCATTGTTCAATACCTTCAGGTCATTTATTGATCAGGACTATTTCCCGGTCATCCCCCCATGCAACAGGGACGAGAGGGGGTATCTTATCGAACTGGTGAAAGAGTCGGGAGGAGGCCAGACATTTTTTTCTGTCACAAAACCCGGAATTACCCGCGGAAATCATTTCCATATCAAGAAGATTGAGCGGTTTTGTGTTGTTGCCGGAGAGGCATTGATCGAGCTTCGAAGGATCGGGACAGATTCTGTCATCTCGTATCACGTAGACGGGACCAATGCTTCTTTCATTGATATTCCGGTTTTTTATACCCACTGTATAACGAATACCGGAAATACCCCCCTGACCACGGTATTCTGGGCGAACGAGATATTTGATCCCCGGAATCCCGATACCTGTTATGAGAACGTTCATTTAGTATAATCTGCAATTTTTGAGAGGGATGCCATGACTGAAAAATCATTGAAAGTAATGACCATTCTTGGAACGCGGCCGGAGATTATCCGTCTTTCAAGAATCATATCCTTACTGGATGAATATACCCGCCATATCCTTGTCCATACCGGCCAGAATTATGATTATGAATTGAATGAAGTTTTTTTTAAGGACCTGAATCTCCGGAAACCCGATTATTTTCTGAATGTCAATACAACCACCCTCGGAAATGTGTACGGAGACACGATCATCAAGAGCGAAAAAATAATGGTTGAAGAAAAACCGGATGCACTCTTGATCCTGGGGGATACGAACAGTGCCATTGCTGCAATTATTGCAAAAAGACTCAGGATTCCGATCTTCCATATGGAAGCCGGGAACAGGGGTTTTGATTTAAACGTCCCGGAAGAGATCAATCGGAAAATTATCGATCATATTTCAGATTTTAATCTGGCGTATAACGATCATGCCCGCCGTCATTTACTTGCGGAAGGGCTTCCCCACCGGCGGATTTACCTGACAGGATCGCCCCTGTATGAAGTCCTGGTCAATAACAGGGAAAAGATCGATGCTTCAACGATACTCCGCCGGAACAAACTTAAAAGTAAAAATTACTTTGTCATGAGTATCCACCGGGAAGAAAATGTCGATAATCCCGTTCATCTCGAGAAGATCTGCCATATCATAAACCAGATCGCAGAAAAATACAATAAACCCGTTATTATCTCAACCCATCCCAGGACCCGGAAACGACTGGACAGTTTTGCCAAAAAGATCAAATTCCACCCGCAGGTAAAATTTTTTAAACCGTTTGGCTTTTTCGATTATGTCAAACTTCAGAAAAATGCATTGTGCACCATATCTGACAGCGGCACCATCAGTGAGGAGTCGGCAATTCTCTCATTCCCGGCAATTACTATCAGAAATTCCATAGAGCGGCCTGAAGCACTGGATGCGGGAACAATTTTACTCACGGGTCTTGATGCAGACACGGTATTAGATTCGATAGAACTGGTAATGGAAGAGCATAAGTTAGGCATTGAGAAGAAGATTCCGGCTGAATACCAGATCGCGGATACTTCCTGGCGGGTTGTCAAACTGATCATCGGAACCGCGAAACTGAGTAACCAGTGGTCAGGGATCAACCCGAAATAATTTTTTTATTCGCAGGGGAATCATCAATATCTATTTTGAGAACTAATTATAACTCCATAAAAAGGTAATATAAAGAAAAGAATTCAGAGATAATCATCATTTACCGTTCAGGGGAACATGCATGTTAACAAATAAAACGATTCTTATCACCGGGGGCACCGGCTCGCTGGGTAAAGTTCTGACGCGAAGACTTCTTTCCGGCGAGATGGGAACCCCCAAAAAAATAATTATATTTTCACGGGATGAAGCAAAACAACATGAAATGCGGGTGAATTATCATAACCTGCGATCACCTACCGAGGAGGTAATATACAATAATTTCAAACAACTCCTGGAGTTCCGGATTGGAGATATCAGGGATTACTGGAGCGTATCTGCAGTTCTCCGGGGAGTGGACATTGTATTCAATGCCGCGGCACTCAAGCAGGTTCCCTCATGCGAATATTTTCCCTTCGAAGCGGTCAGGACCAATATTGAAGGTCCGGAAAATATTGTACGTGCCATACGGGAAAACAACCTGCCCGTGGAAACCGTAGTCGGGATTTCCACGGATAAAGCCTGTAAGCCGGTCAATGTCATGGGTATGACCAAGGCACTCCAGGAACGAATCTTTATCAGGGCAAATATTGAGTGCCCGAAAACCCGGTTTATCTGCGTGCGGTACGGGAATGTCCTTGCATCAAGGGGCTCGGTAATTCCATTATTTCATGAACAGATCAATTCGGGAGGGCCGGTAACAATTACAACTTCTGATATGACCCGGTTTTTATTAAGCCTTGATCAGGCAGTCGATACCATCTTTGGTGCAATACGCCATGCCCGTGCCGGAGAGACATATATTCCCCGTGTCCCGTCGGCAAACGTTGTGGACATTGCAAAAATCCTTATCGGGACCCGTCCGGTGAAAATGGTCGTTACCGGAATCCGGCCCGGGGAAAAAATACATGAAATTCTCGTATCGGAAGAAGAAGCAAACCGGACAATCGAACGTGATCCCTATTACGTGATACTACCCATTCTCCCGGAACTCTGCATCCAGGGAGAAAAACAAAAGTTCCTGGGCCGTGAATTCAGTTCAGCAGATAACGTAATGACGCCCGCGATGCTGACTGAAACATTAACACGCCACAAACTCATGGTTGACGAAAAGATCACGATCGATGGAGAATTACTTCGTTGAATGACACTATCCAGGGGATCTGACCGTTCATACGGATCACCGGCCTGGACCCCCCGGACATAAAATACTCTTATCGCACGACACGGACCGGACATACGAATTATCATGAAGAAATTTGCACTTATTTCGTTAGGCCTTCCCCCTTCACAATCCGGGCAGTCAACGGTTTTATTCCACCTCCTGAAAGGAATGGATCCGGAAAAATACTGCTTAATTACGCAAAAAAATTTTCACCTGTATTCGATAATGCCCCAGTGTTCCTCCCGATTGCCTGCAACGTACCATTTCATGCACCCGGATTATCAGTTCATCAGGATGTTCATCCGGGCTGCATCGAAGATCCAGTCAGGAAGAATGCTTGATTGTGCACTCCGGCTGCGCACGTACCAGATAAAAAAGATTGTCAGGAAAGAGAAATGCGGGGCGATTATTGTCTGTACCGGGGATCTTTTTGATCCCCCCGCTGCGCTCATTGCTGCAAAAGAACTCGGGATTCCGGTGATATTGTATACCTTTGATGATTACGCGTTCCAGGGGGCGAATCCATTGTTACAATCATTTGCGCATTCCCACGAGCGGGATCTTGTCCGGGATGCGGCGGCCATCATCGTTCCCAATGAGTGCATGCACAAAGAGTACCGGGACCGGTATGGCATTGATGCTGCCACGATTCACAATCCATTCGATATCAACGAGTATGAGAGGCTGGCCCGGGCAACCTGCGCTAAAGCTCCCGCGACTCCCGGAAAGAGCATCGTGTACACGGGTGCAATTTATGATGTCCATTACGACGCATTCCGGAATTTGATTGCAGCAATATCGTTGCAGGAAACAACACCCGCAGGGATTCACCTGTATACACCCCAGTCCCCCCACCACCTTATCGGGAATAATATCACCGGGCCCCACGTGGTGGTCCACAAAGCACTTCCGGTAACTGAGATGCCGGCTATCCAGCACAACGCGGATATTCTCTTTCTGCCGTTATCATTCAATCCCCGGTTCCGGGAGATCGTCAGGACATCAGCCCCGGGAAAGATCGGTGAATATCTGGCATCGAAAAAACCGATTCTTGTTCATGCTCCAGAAGATTCGTTCCTGTCATGGTATTTTAAAAAATATCAGTGCGGGCTTGTCGTTGACGAGGACAACCCCGGGTTACTGGCCGAAGCAATCAGGCGCCTGTTGACAGATGAAAAACTCTGCCAGGAAATTACCAGAAACGCATACGAGCGTGCAAAAACAGATTTCGATGCAACTGCTGCAAGAGAGAAATTATCCCGGCTTATTGAAAGAATTTAAGAGAAAAAACTGAACCGGGCAATTATCTGCCGCAGATCAGATCCTGATGTATCCCGATGAGCATCTCCACCATTTTTGTATGGTCATAGCGCTCCTTCACGGTAACGCGGGCGCTTTTTCCCATATTCCTGCGCTCATCAGGATGATCCCGCATCCAGATCACTGCATCGTATAATGCCGGAACATCCCGGACCGGGATGATCAACCCGTTTTTTTTGTCTTCAACGATCTCGGGACATCCCCCGATATTGGTGACAATCGCGGGAATCCCGCAGGAGAACGCTTCCATAACAGAAGTCGGGACCGCGTCAGTATACGTCGGGAGAAGCAGGCAGTCTGCCGCATTATACCAGTCCCGGACGGATTCGGGCTGGAGCGAGCCAACGAACCGGCAATTCTCCGTATGGGGGGGAATGGTTCCCGGTCCGATAAAAACAAATGTGGCCCAGGGACAGCGCTCTGCAACCGAGACAATTTCATTGAGACCTTTCCATGCATGCAGTCTCCCGATGAAAAGGAATACCATTGCATCGGGGGACAGCCCCATCTTCTGCCGGACAACTTCGCGGGGGAGGGGAGAGAAGAATGTGGTATCAACTCCTGAATGAAGTGCAGAGATCTTCTCAGGAATTGCTCCAAGAGAGATCAGGATTGTCCGGATATCGTCGCTCGCGGTCAGGATATGATCCGATTTCCGGATCATGGTGCGGGTCAGTGACATGCAGAAGGAATTCTTAAACGGGAAAATACGGGCATCATCACCATGGAATTTCAGTACAAGCGGGCAGTTCTTCCGCCCGAACAGTGCCGGGACGAGGCTGCTGTGGGGAATATACTCCGCCTGCATGATATCGAGGTCGCGGTCCCGTGCAAGACAGAGGGATTGCCAGAGGAACGGGGGATAACCGGTAAGTGACCCGCTTCTCTTGACGGCCATTTTTACGAGAACATCGTTCCGGACAAGGTCATCCACCATCCGTTTTACAAAAATTCCCCGGGTAGTATCGGTAAGGATCACTTCGCCCGGGTTCTTCGGAAGCCCCGGGGGATACATGTTTGAAAAAAGGCCAAGGGTATACTTATGCATGGGATTTCGCCGTTTCAATGTCCGATCGTTACAAGGTATCCGGTGGGGTTTCAACAAACATATAGTTAGTTGACATCCACCGGATGGCCGGTCAGCATTCCCGCACCAGACATTTTTTCATTTCCTGTCAAAAAGTGCATTCACCTGACGGACGATAACCCGTTCGCCCGGATCCGGGGGCTTCCCATGGGAGTATTCCTGATATAAGACTATGTTGAGTGAGCACGCGTATTGAACGCGGATGCTATTCTCTCTGCGATATGCGGCCCCGTCAGGCCATTCTGATCAAGCAGGTACTGGTAATCCCCGGCAACCTGGAAAGCATCGGGCATACCGATGATGAGCTGGCGGGGCGCAGAGGGTCGTGCGCACAGGTATTCTGCAACCGCTCCTCCGAGTCCCCCGATAACACTGTGCTCTTCAACAGTCACGATCAGGTTTGGGCCCGTGCAGGCAGTATCGATGGCTTCCGTGTCAAGCGGTTTTATGGTATGCATGTTCACGACGGATGCAGATATTTCCCGCGATTCAAGGATCTTTGCTGCCTCAAGGGCGTGATATACCATGGATCCCGTGGCGATTATAGTGACATCAGAACCCTTTTTCAGAGTGATTGCCTTCCCGATCTCAAACGGGTAATCTTCGCGGTTGACAACCGGGTTGTTCGCAACACCGGTAAGCCGGAGGTACACCGGGCCATGATACCGGGCAATGGCTTCAGTGGCTTTTACCACTTCCGTGCAGTCTGCCGGAGAGATGATGCAGAGCCCGGGAATTGCCCGCATCAGCGCAACGTCTTCGATGCCATAATGGGTGTTCCCGAACATCCCCATGCCAAAGCCACTGCCAAGACCCACGAGCTTGATATTGAAGCCCATGTATCCCAGGTTGAGACGCACCTGTTCATAGCTGCGCATGGCTGCAAATGTTGCAAACGTAGTTGCAAAAACCAGTCTGCCTTCCTTTGCCAGGCCCGCGGCAATCCCGAGCAGGTTCTGCTCGGCGATTCCCACGTTCAGTAATTTATCCGGATAGAGCGCACGGAAACGATCCAGCCCGGATGTCGAGCATAAATCGGCGGTAAGCACAACAAGGTTGTCGATATCCCGCCCGAGCTCTATCATGGTGATGCCGAACGTGCTGCGCTGCCCTAACTTGGACCACAGTCGTGCATTGAGTGAATTTATCTGAATCATGGTAACGCCCGTTTCAGAGGTTGAGTTCCCTGACCGCAGTATCGTACTGGGCCTGCGTCAGCCGGTTGTGGTGCCATTCGTTGTTCCCCTCCATGAAAGAGACGCCTTTCCCCTTCACGGTCTTCGCAATGATCACCCGTGGCATACCCGTCGGGTTCTCCGTTCGAAGAGTGCCATACAGGCTCCTCACATCATGCCCGTCAGCGACAACAACATCCCAGCCACATCCTCTCCACATAGCCTCGTAATCCGCGGCCATGATATCGCACCGTGCGCCATCCGACTGCATATCATTTGCATCAATGATCGCTGTAAGATTGGAGAGCTTGTAATGCCGGGCTGCCATTGCCGCTTCCCAGACGGAGCCTTCATTGCACTCACCGTCACCCATCAGGACATAAACACGGAATCCGGCATTCTGTTTTTTACCTGCCAGCGCCACCCCGGTACCGAGAGATAACCCGTGGCCCAGGCTGCCGCTTGAAAATTCTATGCCCTTGTCGGGATTCATGACCGGCTGGCCGGGCAGGAATCCGCCGTTCTTCTCGAACGTATCCAGTTCCTCAAACGTGATCAGGCCTGCCTCTGCGAGTGCTGTGTAATAGCCAAGGGAGCCGTGTCCCTTGCTGAGGATAAACCGGTCCCGCCCTTCCCATCGGGGATTTTCCGGATTAATCTTCATGATCCCGCCGTACAGGACCGCCATTATCTCAATAATTGAGAGGGCCGAACCCACGTGTGCGCCGTTGTTCCCGGCGGATAAGGCGAGGTCGAGGACTTTTTTCCGCATCCTTTTGGCCATTGCCCCGATATTTTGTATGACAGGATCTTCCGGAGTCATGGATAACACAATTTATAATCCGCCATCGACCCTGATGACCTGGCCGGTCACATAGGAAGACAGGTCCGATGCCAGGAAAACCGCAGTTTTTGCAATGTCAGCGGGCTCTCCCATCCGTTTCATGTCGCTTGTGAGGATCGTCTCCTGGATGACCTTATCCGTCATGCTGGAGATCATGGTGGTCCGGGTTATGCCCGGGGCAATGGAATTCACTCTCACCCCGAAGTCCCCGAGTTCTTCTGCCATTGCTTTCGTTGCGCAGATGACTGCTGCCTTGCTTGCGCCGTACACTGAACGGCCGGCATTGCCATCGATAGCTGCCGATGAGGAGATATTGATGATGCTGCCTTTCTTCTGTCTCATCATGGTCTTTGCGATATGCTGCGAGAAGAGGAAGAGGGAGAAGAAATTCACTTCGAAGACTTCATGCAGTTTATCCATCGATGACATCAGGAACAGGGCATTGTACGTTACCCCGGCATTGTTGACAAGAGCATCAACGGGAAGTCTGGTGGCCGTGATGGATTTTGCCGCAGCCTTGAGCTGTTCGTGATCCCGCAGGTCGAAATAGACCGGCCAGATATTGACATGATACTTCTCCCGAAGAGATTGTGCATTGGCTTCAAATTCATCGGTTTTCGTCCGGGCACAGGCCCAGACATTCGCCCCGTTTGCTGCAAACGTCTCGAGCATCACTTTCCCGATACCCTGGGCACACCCGGTAATTATCACGTTTTTTCCTTTCAGAAGCATAGTGGTTCCTCCCATCACCCGATGCCCCCGTCAACCCGGATTATCTGGCCGGTAATAAAGGATGACATGTCTGATGCGAGAAACAGGATGACGCCGGCAACCTCTTCGGGAAGCCCCATATGTTTCAGGTCGCTTTTCACCATCAGACGGGCCAGCACATCGGCAGGCATCTTCTCCGTCATCTCGGTCTTGATAACTCCCGGGGCAATCGCGTTCACCCGTATCCCGGAGCCTGCCAGTTCGGCAGACAATGTTTTTGTGGCACCGATTATTGCTGCCTTGCTTGCACTGTAGGACAGCTGGCCCGGATTGCCGTCAATGGCGGATATCGAGGATATATTGATGACGCTGCCGGATTTCTGGCGCAGCATGTACCTGGTGATGAATTGCGAAAGGAGCATCTGCGAGAAAAAATTGACCTCGAACACCTTCTTCATCTGTTCCATGGTCGTCATATGGAAGAGGGCATCGTGGGTCATGCCGGCGATATTGACAAGGACGTCAACCGGTTGTTTTGTATCACGTATTGCATGGGCTGCTGATTTAACCTGATCCGGATCGAGCAGATCGAAGTACAGCGGGGTAATCCAGACATTATTTTTTGCTGCTAATTCTTTTATATGACTCTCAAATTCCGGATCCTCGTGCTGGCAGCAGGCCCAGATATTGGCTCCGTTCTCTGCAAAAAGATCCATGGTTGAACGGCCGATACCCTTTAAGCACCCGGTTATCACCGCATTTTTTCCCTTCAGCAACATTCCCGTATCCTCCTTAATAAAATACTGTACTCATGGATGGACGGATCGTTAGTCCATCAAGTTTCGGACTCCAGTAATAACGTTCGATTTACAGGTAATCAAACCTGCGGACAGTTTACCCGGTCAGGATTGGGCCGGGAATGCTATCCCGGTTCTTCCGGCAGTCCCGTATCAGTTGTTTCTTAAAATGACCCACCGCACCAGCCGGTTCAGGGTCATGATCCCATCCCATGGCAGGGTAAAGTCATGAATGGTACCGGGAATGACAACCCGGTCCACTCCCCGGTACGTCAGTTGCCGGGCAAACAATTCCCGTTTTCCCTGGTCCAGCATCCCAATGGAGACTGCCTGGATCTTGTGGTTTACGAGGGGGATCACCTCATCTGCCGAACCGATCTCTTTGACGAAGATACATTTTCCCTGGACCGGTTCCTCCAGGCAGGGATCCTGGTTGATGAGGATGGTAAAGCCCAGGTCATGTGGTGCCACGCAGTTCTTCCCGTCGGAGAGGAGATAGGTTGCCCGGGTATTGATAATCCGTGCCGACATCCCGGTGGAGATAGGCTGGTTTTTCAGTGCCGGGGGCAGTTTTTCAAAGGCCTGGCGTAACCGTAAGACAACGGTATCAAGAGGAAACCGGCTTTTTTCCAGGAAGAGGACATGAGGCGAGGAGCAGGCCATCTGGTTGAAGACGGCAACGTCCTTTACGAAGAGATCCAGCGATCGTTCAAACCCGGCGGATTCGATATATTCCCGGTCAAAGACCGCGAACGAGTATTTCGGGCCGAATATGATGGTCTCGCAGTGATCCCGGCAGGGCAGCCGCGAGATAGCGCGGACGGCATCACTCCCCCCGAAGATGATCCGGCAGTCGGCTGCAAGGGAGAATTGCTCACTGGTTCCTTTTGATCTGCCTTCGAACGAGACGATCGCAATAGCGTTGAGAATTACGTTCCCGGTATAGGTTTTCCCCTCTTGTACTACAGAGATCTTCGGCAGGTCTTTAAGAATAGATGAGATGAGCGGGACGTACTCTTCTGGCATCTTGACGATACTGCCGTTCTTTGAGAGGACTGCCTGGACGAGTGAGAAGAAACCCAGGGTGGGCATATTTGCTGCAATCCAGTGGCAGACGATCCCACGTGGCCGGGCGGTCATCAGGAAATTCGATGCATTTTTGGAAAAGCCGTCCAGGTACCGCTTGTCCGCATAGTTGATCGCACAGATGTTGTCCAGGTTCTCCCTGCGGAGCCAGAGGGAGATATAACTGACACCCGGCAGGGTATTGATCTCCTTGTTCATGAGCACTTTTTTCCCAAGAGCGTCAAGGATCTTTATGATGGCGTCCACCGGGACTGCCGCGAGAACTTCCCGGTTCTGGTTGACACCTCTGACAATCTCTTCAAAATCAGGAGAGGTTCGTTGTTCAAACTTGCCTTCTGCAAGGTGACAGGTGATCATCGTTATCCCTCCCGGAACGTATCGCCGCATCCGCGTACTTCCGCTTTCTCTACCCGGGACACGAACCGGAAATACCGGCCCCTGCGCCCGCACGGGCAGTCATCCACGCCCATGAGCACGCCAAGGTCTTCGGTAAGGACAGCCTGGTCGTAGTAGCTGTCGGCAAGGATGCTCATCACTTCGATCAGCCCGGGTTTTCCCGGCGGGCATGGCTCGAGAGTGAACGGGTCGCGGATGATGACCTGGGAAAATGCAGGCACGTGCTTGTTGCCTTCACAGCAGTCAACGAATATGATCCCGGTCTGCTCTGCCATGCCGTAGAAGTCCAGGATGGTTGCAGGCGACGTGCCGAATACTTCGGCAACCGACCCGGAGAAATGCTCTTTTGATACGGCAAGATCCTGCATCTTCTTCCAGCCGCCCCCATGAAAGAGCGTGAAACCCGCAAACGAGAACCGGATGTTCTCTTTTTTTATCTGTTCAATGAACGTTGTCCAGATGATATACGTGAACCCGAACGCGTACACCTCATCCTGCGAATACTTTTCGATAATCTCCCGGATAACCGGCAGGTTCAGGACAAGTTTTCCATCTTCCTCTCTCAGGAGGTAAAATGTTTTTCTGGCATAGATGCTCAACCCCCGCACACCGGCAGTCCGTGCAGAGAAAGCCATTGCCGGGCTGTTGATCCCCTCGTGATCGATAACAAGAAAGATCTTCCGGTTTTTCCCGAGATAGTCCGAAAGGATGGTCTTGAGGGCTTTGATCTGGTTCATGGTTGTGGCCTTGTCAAGCGGTATCCTGCTGGGAGTGCTGCCCGTTGTGCCACTGGACTGGAGGATCTTTGCAATATCCTGTTCCGGGCAGATCCGGAGATCGAAATGCTTGAACATCTGGACCGGCATAAACGGCACGTCTTCAAGGCTCTGCAGGGTATCGATATCGGTACCCGTTTTTTTAAACAGGTTATCGATCTGCCGGTTGTTCTGCCGGGCTCTTTTGAGCTGTTCTTTGATGATGGGCAGGAGGACTCCGCATTTCTCTCTATCCGCGAGCACGTAAGGCTCCCCTGAAAGGACAGCATCCCGTGGCCCCGGGCGTTTTGGTATCTCCTGATCTGTCCCCGACATCATTGGCCTGCCCGGCTGTTCTTCTTCAGCTCTTCCTGGACGGTGGCGGTGAGTGCCAGCTTGTCCACTTTATCGGAGGCATTGAGGGGGAATTCCCGGACAAAAAAGATCCGTGCCGGAACCTTGTACGAGGGCAGTTGCTGCCTGCACCGGTTCAGGATCGCTTCTTTGAGCCCGGGTTCGGACCCGGTTCCCGCATGCTGGATAATGGCAACCACCGCTTCTCCCATGATCTCGTCAGGCAGACCCACCACAACACATCCCAGAACCCCGTCGAGGGAGCCGACAAACTCCTCGATCTCGTTGGGGGAGATCCGGTACCCCCCGGATTTGATAATGTTCTTTTTCCTCCCGTGGATAAAGATATACCCTTCCTCATCGACCGTAGCGAGATCCCCCGTGCAGAGTTTCCCGTTTTTGATAACCTCTGCCGTTCCCTCCGGGTCCCCGTAATATCCTTTCATGATATTATCCCCGGAAGCGACAATCTCGCCAATCTCGCCGGGTTGTACCGGCTTACCATGCTCATTGATGACCTCAAGGACGACCCCGGGGATCCCCCTGCCAATGGACCCCAGTTTCGAAAGGACGTTATCCGGGGGAAGATACGAAAGCCTGGCGGTTGCTTCCGTTGCCCCGTACATGACAACAAACTTCTTCTCCGAAAACGCCCCGGCAATCATCCGGATGTATTTATTGGGCAGCTGTCCACCAGCCTGCTGCATATAACGAAGGGTAGGAAGTTTTTCTTTCAGGAACGGGGTTCTGGTCGCGAGGATCTGGTACGTGCTGGGGACACCGGCAAACCCGGTGCAGTGATGGGTATTGATATCACGGATAACCCCGCCAAGAAAGATATTGTTCGAGAGGAGGATGCTCCCGCCCGCCCGGAGATGGGTATGCAGGAGCGAGGCCCCGTAACAGTAGAAGAGCGGGAGCGTTGCACAGATCCGGTCATCGGGGGTCAGTTCCAGGTACTGGACAATCGAACGGGTGTTGGCACATAAATTCCTGTGCGTTAACATGACTCCTTTCTTTGCACCGGTACTGCCGGAGGTGAAGATCACCACCGCAACGTCGTCATCCTGTACTGGGATACCTGCAAACGGTGGTACCGGGGTCAGTTCCGGGAGCACGGATTCCGTGATGATATTGTCCTTTCCCGTAACTTTGGAGAGGAATTTTGTCTGGACACATGATGCCCGTATGGCACACTGATCGTAAATGGCTGCAAGCTGGGAATCAGTTATTCTGGTCTCAACGAGGAGGGCCGTATTGCCGCTCTTTATGATCGCAAGGTACGCGATAATGAAAAACGGATTATTTTCCGACAGGAGAAGGCATTCGTTTCCCGTCCCGAGGGTGGTTACAAGACGGGTGGCAAGAGAATCTGTCCGGGATACCAGATCGCGGTACGTGAGGATCCCGTCACGGGATATGATACATTCTTTTGCGGTATCGCGGATATTTTCAAAGAGATAATCTGCAAAATTCATACATGAGTCTATTTGAAATACTTGCGGAGAATTTCCTTTACTTTACCGTAAGTTTCCATGGCAATGATATCGTCCATGTCGATCTCGATATCAAAACTCTCTTCAAACATTGCTACCATCTGGAGATGTTTCAAGGAATCCCACTGCTCACAGGAATTATAGGCAAGGGTATCTGTTACATCCGCTGCAGGTACACCCAGCGCTTCACAAAAAATATTTTTTATGGTATTCTCATCAAATGATGCCATATCAGGACTCCGGAATAATAATACAAAACGCCAGTGCCATTTCTGAACTGTGCGACAAGCTTATTCTGATAGTTAATTTTTCTGTTTTATCGGTATTAATCCTGACGTACGGGACACCCAGGTCATTGTTGAGGATCTCGATTGCAGGATAAAAGATATGCGTGATGTTCAGGCTGTAGAGGGCTTTAATGACTGCCTCCTTGCCGGCGAACCGTGCCGCCAGGTGGGAGGCAGGATTATCTTTGGACAGGCAGTAATCCAATTCATTCCGGGAGAAGTTTTTGGCCAGGAATGCAGAGAATGTCCGGTCCTTAAAATTTTCAAACCGCCGGATCTCAACAATATCCGTTCCGATACCAATATCCTGCATAGTTCTGTTCATCCTCATTTACACCGGTTCAGGTAACCGGGATTTCCTGCAGTCATTGGCATATGCTCTTTGCATCACATACCCCGTATGACTTTCCTGAACCGTTTCCGGTCAATGGCATAATTATCTTTCACGACTTTATCGTCACCAACGTTGTTCGTGACGGTAGAACCAAGGGTGATGTACACGTTATTCCCGATGGCGATCTGGTTCTCCAGGGTAACATTCGGGCCGATCCAGGCATCGTCGCCAATGAGTACCGATTCCCCGATCGTAACCCCGGCACAGATCAGGCATCGTTTGCCAATCATGGTGCCCTGCCCGACAGAATCAAGGTTATCGATTTTTGTCTGTTCGCCAATCTCCGTGCAGCCTTTGAAGATTGCCCGATGGATCCGGGTATTTGCGTGAATATCCACATCCCGGTGGAGATGCACCCCGCCGGAAGGCTGGATCGAAGACCCGCCTGTCTCTCCTGTCCGGGGCCGTGGATCATCCCCGATGATGCTGTTGGGCCTGACGACCGATCCATCATCGATGATTGATTGTTCGCCGACCACGACATTTTTTCCAATAACAACGTCCCTGCCGATCTCCACGCTTTCGGGAGCAATAACCGCGCTCGGGTGAATTTTTGCCGAGGGTGAGATCCGGTTCGGAAACGGCTGGAGAGCAAAGTCCGGGTGCCGGGACAACGCGGACTGGAGCAGGTAAAATGCTGAACGTGGGTCCGGCGTTACTGCAATGCCGATCCGTTCCGGGAACCGGGAAACGAACGGCGGTGATGTAATGACGCAGGAGACAAACGGATTTTCAAGGATTAGCGCAATATCGTTCTCCCGGGCTGCATAGACCACCAGCTGCGGGTAGCGGGAGAAGAACGTCCCCATCGATGAAAAATCCCCGTCCCGGGCGATCTCTGTTTTTTCAGGCAGGAATTCAGATAATTTCATGCATATCCTCCGCGTGTCATGATAGTCCTGGATTGTGAACCCCGGTCATCATAACCGGCCCGTCTCCTGCGGAGTTCTTTTCACATCGCGGGTCACGACCGTATTATCCGGCAGGACAACGTCGTCCTCAAGGGTCAGGCCATCGGTTATTGAACAGCGCCTGCCGATAATCACCCGGTCGCCGATCTTTGAGTACCCCCCGATCATCGTCCCCTCCGATACGGTCACGTTCTTTCCGATCTTTATCCCGTGGCCTACTTCGACACCCCCAAGGAGGCGGGTCGATTCACCGATCTCTGTATATTCCCCAAGGGAACTTTTATCAATGCAGGTGCGGGGGCCGACGGATACATTGTCATGAATGATGACTCCCCCCAGGTGGGCTACCGGGATGATCTCATCTTTAAACCTCCGCACCTCGAAACCTTCAGACCCGATCACAACGCCCGGCCCGATAGTGACATGACTGCCGATGATGGTATTTTTTTCAATAACGGCGTTCTCCCCGATAGTACAGAAGTCCCCGATGATGACCCGGTCATAATCGATGATTGCCGTGGGGTGGATATCATTGTTTTTTCCCAGAGACCCGGCCCGGACCCTCTGGCAGAGAGGGGTTTTCGGGGCAATGCGGTTGAAAAAATACAAGCCGGTTTTTATGAGGTATTGCATAACGGATGTATGCATGAACCATGAATCTGCCACTGCAGCGCTTTTCAGTTTCAGAAAACATCTTTGCAGGATCATGGGAACGATACCGTAATTGTTTTCTTGGTTAGCAGGATGTCAATATACTCTTTCTGGCGGAGATACCCGGTATTTGCGGTTACCTGCCGGTTGTCAGGAACATGTATTCTCAAGGTCAGCGGTGGCAGGGAACCGCCGGTGGGGATATTTTCGGTACTGATGGTGATCATCCCGTCCCCGTGCGTGCAGGAAATCCGGGCCTGCCGCCGCATACGGAACCATGCTACCACATTCCCCGCGGTCGTCACCCAGGCACCATCGGTTTTTGCGCGGTTCACGAGATCCTTATAAAGCCCGGACCAGTCCTTTGGGGGGGTGATATTCTCGTAGTGCCACAGGAATGTAACCGCACCCCCGTATCTTCCGGCGAAATCCAGGATCCGGTTACACCGTCCTGCTGCTCCGGATTCCGAAAGATGGAGGCAGGGCATCTTTTCCCACCCGCCGGCTGCAGGTGCCCAGCAGGATTTCCCGAAAAGACCGATATCCTGGATATGGAGCGGGAGTTCCAGGAGATTATCCGTACCGTCCGGCCGGTATGCCTGCAAAGTCCCTGCCCGGAAACCGGCATCATCGTTGTATCCAAACGTGGTGTCATAGGAGTACCCTGCCTGTTCCAGCAGGCTCCAGCTCTTCTCGTCAAAGAGCAGCCAGTGGGTCCGGTTGCCGGCAGCCTCGTTACCAACGGTATCTCTCTCCCGTTTTCCCGCTTCAGCATCCGCCCAGTTATCAAGGCCGTGAACCCCGACTTCCCAGCCATCCCGGGTCAGCCGGTTAAGGGTATCCCTGTCGATGTCATACCGTACCGGGCGGTACTGGTGCGCACGAACGCCGGGATCATCCTTTTTTGGAACAAAAAAGAAGGTCGAGCGGACGCCCAGCTCGCTTTCCAGGGTTTTCCAGCGTAGAAAGAGCACCCATGGATCGCTCCCGATTCCCAGCCGGGCACATGCCAGCCGAAGGCCGGCACGGAAATTCCCCTGCCGGAAACACTGGTATGCTGCATAGCCGGCCGTAAGAATGCGGCATTCCCGGACCGACGTCACATCCACATCATGGGTGAGTGCAACAAGATAGGGATGTCCAAAGGGAACGGGTGGGATTTCTACAAGGAGAGTATATTTCTTCAGATCCTGCCGGAGCTTGTCAAGCAGCATTTCACAAACCGGCTCGTGGAGGTGCGGCTCGCCGGTGTTGAGCAGCATTGAGATCTTTTTGAAACAATCATTTCCCTCAAGATCGATGAGATTGTCGGTATACCCGTCTACGTCGGCCTTGCGGGCTATCACAACATCGTACTGGTGCCCGCCTGCATACCACTCCCAGGGTACTTTTAAGAGCTGGAAGGTCTCTTCAACGGCATACTTGTCCGGATAACACACACCGATCATCAGAAAGTCCTGTTCCTTTCAGGCTATTTTACCAGCACCAGCAATGAACAGCCCCCGAATAACCTGACCGTAAAATCAGGGAAGAGCGGATAAAACAACCCGCGGGGGATCTTCAGCAACTTATCCCTGATGCCGTACTCCCGGGGGAGAGCGTATCCCGCCGTATACTGGTAATCGATTATCTCATAGCCGAGATCTTCGAGTATCCTGAGGGCAGTATCCTTTGAGAAATGGTGGAGATGCCCCACTCTCTTTCGCTGCCCGAGCAGGAACCGGGGATACATGACCGCGAGGGCAAACATCTCAAGGGGGATATGCAGGATCTTATACCGGCTCTTATCCTTTATTTCGCGCAAAAACCGGAAATAATCTTCCAGATGCTCGATAACATCGATGAGAAGGATCAGGTCGCAGGGGTCGCCCTGCTCCTCGCAATAGTTTTTCAGGTGGAATGAGAGCCGGTCATTCGATCGCCCCCTGCAGAGCTCGTATGCCTGCGGTGAGATCTCATATCCGGTAAAGATCGTGGTTGCCGGAAGTCTTTTCTGGAGCTGGGAGAGGATCTCCCCGCAGCCACAACCGACTTCGCAGATAGTTGCTGGTTCGAGATGGTTCTTTTCCATCATGCGGATGATATGATCGGCTTTCCAGGGAGCGTCTTCCACATCCCAGGTGGGGTTATTCTTCAGGTAGTCCCCGTCCACATACATATTTCCCGAACTCATACACCCTCAGTTTCTTAGTATACCCATATCAGCGAGCCTTGCCGGCAGGTATTTCTTTGTCACGAAATCCAGCCCCCGGGCGGCAAACGCCTGTTGTTCTGACTTCAGGTTCATCTCGATCTGCAGGTTTATCTGCTTTCTCCAGTAATCCGTGGCAAACCGGGGATCCGTGAGTTCTGCTTTCAAGGCTTCCACATCCTTTTCAGATAATTTATCTGACGGAAGATTATAGTCCCGTATATCGCTGGGCTGGAGGCCGATGAACTGGGCTTTCGGGGTCACGAGCAGTTCCGACATGTGGGCGCTCTTGATGGCACCATAAGCAACAGAACCAAAAATGCGGTATGACCACGGGTCGCCATCCGTAAAGACGAGGATGGGCAGATCCCAGTTCGTGCTGATCTTGTTGAGCATCCGCCGTGTCGAGCGGGCTGGCTGGCCCTTGAGATGGACAAGGATCGCGTTGTGCTCCTCGTCGAACCCGTTCTCGATCAAACGGTCGTACATACCACCGGTCTCTATGGCAATCACGAATTTGGCATCGTGGTCCACGAACTCGATATTCTCCACGTTGTTCGGGATCGTATACCCGGCCTGACCGACATCGTCCTGGCAGTGGATCGTCTTCATCCCGCGCCGGGTCTCTTCCCGGATCCGCATCGGTCCGTAGATGGATGCGCCGTTTTCTTCAGGATGGAGGTGGAATCCCTCGCGCGGGACATCGGACAGGATCTCGAGATCTTCGATCAAGAAGTTGCTCTCGTCCTGTGCACCGAACTTCGCCCGCTTCCAGCCCTCCGAGATATAATACATCTCTCTCAGCGTTGAGGAGCGGTTCTCTTTCAGCTGCTGCTTGATGAAACCGATAACATAGGCCATCTTCAGGAGGTGCGTGGCACTCTTTGCAGATGCTGCCGTCCGCATGCTCTCCTTGTCCCCGTACTTCCAGACCTCGCTCGCGTCATCGAACTCGATATTGTATTTCGTCCGGGAGGGAAGTGAGATGGAGGGGATCTCCCCCGATTTCATCTGCTCGTACCAGGCGCTTGCTATGCCGAGCAGGGCCGCCATTGATTTCCGGTCGAGTTCTTCTTTAGACATCGAGATCCACCACCATCTTCTTGTTGTCGTCGATACCCCGAATTTCGATGATGCCGCCACCCTTGCCGGTATAGGATATTCGCGAAACCTCTTTCGGGAGAACCGTGATCTTCCACACCTTGGTGAACTGCCCGTCCATCTCGCTTGTAAAGTCTGCTCCGGGGACTGCATCGGCCGCATTATCAGCAGAGATGTCGTACACCGATATCTCGCCATCAAAACTGCTGTAGTTGGCAAGCTCGATTGCCACCTTCCCGTCACGGGTCCCTTTCTTGACGATCAGCTTTCGCATCAGTTTACCTTCAATGGGGCTAGTGTCGACCAGGGGTTTTTCCACGATCTCGCTCACTTTCTCTGCAATCTCCGGGATGATCGCGCAGACCGCACGGGCCCGGTCCTCGGCCAGCTTGCTCTTGTCCCTGCGGGAGACGAAGAGCTTGAGATCGCGGCCAAGGTCCTGGAGTGCAAGCACGATCTCTTTTTCGATCTCCGGGATGCTCGCAATGGCATCCTTGCTCTCGCTCGTGAACGGCACATTCGTTGAAGCGACATGGACGAGGATCAGGACCGGGCCCATCGGGAGCCCCTGCTGCGAGAGGTTGTAGGATTTCCAGTTCACCCTTGAAACGCAGTCCGTGATAGCGCAGGCCCCCTGCTGGTACATGAGCGGGACACGGTTGGCAAACCGGAGGATGATGGCATTTCCCTCGGAGGGAAGTTTTCCCCCGTAGCCAATCGCGGCTTCGACCATGAACGAGTGGCCGGAGAAGACGGAACTCGGGCGGGTCCGGGCAGCGACAAAATCCATCTGGAACTCCTTGTCAAGACCACGCCGGATCAGCTCCTCCCCGATAGGGGAGAGGCACTGGGATGACGGGGGGGCAGGAACGGCTACTGCCTGCATGGCTGCAAGCAGCGCCTTGAGTTGTTCGGTGGAAAGACCGTTTACTTTGACCGTACCTTTCAGGCCGGCCCGGTCGCACATGTCCTGCGCGGACTTCCTGCCCACCCGGCTGAACCCGTTGACGAGAAAATCGAGGAGATTATCCCCGCTTGCCGCGGCCATCCGCTTGAGCTGCCCGAACTCGATCCCATGGGGATGGGGCTGGATAGCAACCGGACATGCTATCACTTCCTGACTCACCCGTTCGAACGTGAAGGCCTCGTCGTCAAGTTCAACCCGGAAGCGGGCGTGGGGATTGACCACGGAAGTATAGCGGAGGTACTCGATCAGCTTCTTCCTGGCCGCCATCGTACTCTTGAACTCGATCTGCACGCGGGTGCCGTGGATCCGGTCCCATTCAAACGGTCCCTGGGATATGATATCCGGCTCGTTCGTCTCGATTTTTATCTGGATCTCGAACCTGTATGCCGGTTCCTTGTGCCCGGTCCGGGAGATTACTACCGTAGGGAGACCGCTCGTCAGCTGGGCATAAAGGACTGCTGCCGAGATGCCGATACCCTGCTGACCCCGGGTCTGGCGGATCTGGTGGAACCGCGAGCCGTAGAGGAGCTTGCCAAAAACAAAAGGGATCTGCGCCGGGACGATGCCCGGGCCATTGTCCTCGACAATGATCCGGAAGATGTCGGTGCCGGTCTTCTTGATGCTGATAAAAATGTCGGGAAGCACCTGCGCTTCCTCGCAGGCATCCAGTGCATTGTCCACCGCTTCCTTGATGGTGGTGATGACCCCGCGCGTGGGGGAATCGAACCCGAGCAGGTGCTTGTTCTTCTCGAAGAATTCTGCTACACTGATACTGCGCTGCTGTTTCGCGAGCTCCTCAGCGAGCACCATGGGCACGCACCTCGGCAATGGCCTCTGCTAGTCCGACCGTCTTCTGTTCGCCGGTCTTCAGGTTCTTGAGCGTGACTTCGCCGGTTTCAGCCTCGCGTTTGCCGATGACGACCGCGAAATCCGCAGACTTCGAGGCATGGGCCAGCTGGGCCCCGAGCCCCCGCCCCATGAGGTCCATCTCGGTGCGGATACCGGCATCGCGGAACGCCTTCCCGACCGCAAGTGCCCGCATCCGGCCGTCGTCCGTGCAGGCAAGCCCGACGATGGTATCCTTCCGGTTCAGCGCGGTCTCGCCAAGGGAGACCATCACCCGGTCAAAGCCGATCGCAAACCCGCACGATGCCACGTCATCGCCGCCAAAGAGGTGGGCGAGACGGTACGCCCCGCCGCCAAGGATCTGGTTCTCGGCCCCGAGATTCTCTGCAAAACCTTCAAAGACAATACCGGTATAATAATCGAGCCCCCGGGCAATACCGAAGTTCAGGGAATACTTCACCCCGGCGGCATCGAGCGACGCGATAGTCTGCTCAACCCGCTCTCTCTCCGGGATTGTCCCGGCAATCTCGAATGCCTCGGCAAGGTCCCGGGTTGCCACGAGCGCGGTCAGGGAGGCAGCGAGATCGGTCTTTTTTAACGATTCAAGGGTTGCGTTGAGGCCATCGAAATCCTTCTTGTCGAGGTGGGCCCGCACCTTGCGCTGCATGGCCGGTTCGAGATCCTTTACCAGATTCTTCATGAAGGAGAGATGGCCGACCCTGAGATCGTACGTAACACCGGTCGCGTCGAGCATACCGGATGCGAGCATGATCGTCTCCGCATCGGCAGCAGCGGTATCGGCACCGATAAGTTCAACCCCGAACTGCCAGAACTGGCGGTACCGTCCCTTCTGGGGCCGCTCGTACCGGAAGCAGTCGGCATAGTAGCACCAGCGCAGGGGCTTGGGGGCCACTTTTGCCTCGTTGATGTACATCCTGATGACCGCGGCGGTGATCTCGGGCCGGAGCGCGAGTTTGCGCCCGCCCTTGTCTTCAAAGACATACATCTCGCCAATGATCCCTTCGCCGGAGCGCATGGTGAAGAGCTCAAGATCCTCGAATTCCGGCGTGCAGACCTCGCGGTAGCCCCACCGGCGCGCAACTTCCCGGAGGCGCCACTCGACAGCGCGGCGCGCTTCCATCTCGTCAGGTAAAAAATCCCGTGTTCCCCGTGGTTTCTGGAGCATGATGAAAAATCCCTGTCCTGTACTGTTGGTATCTCATTATTTTTTATTCGTCCTGTTGATCGGTACGCTGCCAAGGAACCGCTGGAACGTTGTCTCATTTTTCCAGACCTTCTCCTTCTTCTGGTTGGTAACCAGGTAGATGCCGGCGAGGATCAGGCCGAGACCGAGGATCTCGAAATCGGGCACGCGATACGTTATCTGGAGACCGAGTCCCGCGAGAGCCCCGTAGAGAACCCCCATGTACGCGGCTTTCCGGTAACCGGCAAGGCCGGTCCGGAAGAAGATCCGGGCATCGCGCAGCCAGAGGAAGATCGTTGCCCCTGCACCAAACATCGCGACATAGATGAGATACGTCATTTCAATGAACTAACTTATTATACGCCGATCCATATCTGTATTATTACAACCATGCCAGCAAACCGGGCATTGCAGGAACTGCTTGAACAGTACAGGAAAGGAGAGTTGAGTGCCGATGCTGCAGCTGAAGCCCTCGAGGGGCTGCGGCTTGAACGGGTCGGGGATTTTGCCTGCCTTGATCTTGGGCGCAATGTACGGTGCGGCATGCCGGAGGTGGTCCTTGCCGAAGGAAAGGATCCCGGCCACCTCGCGGAGATCGCCATCCGTCTTGCCGGATCAGCCGGGCGCTGTATTATTACAAGGGTGAGTCCCGACCAGGTCGTCGCAGTCAGGAACCGGGCAGATACTGAGGGTGTTCCGGTCGAACACCGCGAATCCGGCCGCATCCTTATCCTTGGCAGCGGGCCTGTGCCAAAACCCGGGGGGGGGATCGTTGCGATCATCACCGCAGGCACCTCAGACATCCGGGTTGCAGAAGAGGCACGGGTCATTGCCGAGGAGATGGGTTGCGTTGTGAAGACCGCTTATGATGTCGGGGCGGCAGGTATCCACCGGCTCTTCCCGGCATTAAAACCACTCCTTTCTGCGCATGCCTTCGTTGTTTGTGCCGGCAGGGAGGGAACACTTCCCGCAGTTGTTGCAGGTATTGTTGACAAACCCGTAATCGGTGTCCCTGTGAGCGTGGGATACGGATACATGGGGCAGGGGCAGGCAGCCCTCGCGAGCATGCTCCAGTCCTGTTCTGTCGTGGCCGTTGTCAACATCGATGCAGGATTCACGGCGGGTGCATTTGCCGCACGTATCGCAAACGGAGCAGTGAAACAATGAAACGCGGATTTTATATCGGGAGATTCCAGCCATACCACAACGGACACCAGGCCGTGCTCGAACATATTGCAGGAGAAGTGGACGAGATCATCATCGGGGTCGGCAGCGCCCAGCTATCTCACCAGGTAGACAACCCGTTCACTGCCGGAGAGCGGGTCCTCATGATCACGCGTTCACTCAACCACCTTGGCTGCCCGTTCTATGTCATCCCGATAGAAGATATCCAGCGCAATGCACTCTGGGTTGCCCATGTCCGGTCCATGGCCCCGCCGTTCGAGACCTGTTACTCCTCAAACCCGCTGGTTATGCAGCTGTTCCAGGAAGCAGGCGTCCAGGTCCAGTCACCTGCGATGTATGAACGGGAGATCCTGAGCGGAACCGAGATCCGCTCCCGTATGCTGGAAGGAAAACCCTGGGAAGACCTTGTCCCCCCGGCAGTTGTCAAGGTCATCAGGGAGATTGGCGGCGTGAGCCGTTTGCGCCAGATAGCGCGCGAGGATTAGGAACGGGAATATGGGAACATTTGACTTTTTAAAAAATATCCTGGGTAAAAAAGAACCCGAAATCATGGATATCGCGTTCGATACCATCCCGTCACGGCTTGACCGGCATGAGAAATCCGCGCATGAGACACTCATTTCGACAACACAAGAGCCGGTCCGGAACATCCGGAACGCAGCGGCCCAGCTCCAGCTCATTGTAAACGGGATTGCCGGTGCAGAGCATGATCCTGCTCTCCACCCCAAGATAAAGAGTATAGCAAAAAATTCACTGCCCCTGTTTGTGAAGGCTATGAATTCATCCCTGGCAAAGGAGATGCCCGATGACCGGGAAGAGTTTTACCTTGCGGCAGTGGAATGCGTCAAGGGCTGCCTGAACGGTTCCCGGGGCCAGGGCCGGTATCTCCAGATGGTATTTCCCGAAGAGATGAAATCCGTCAAGACCGGTATCGATACCATGGGCCGTGAGATCAACGGGATTACCGCAGCATTATCTGCATACCGGAGAACAATGGCAATCACAACCGAAGTACGGTCCCTGCATGCAACCCTCATCACGTTGAAAGGGGATCTTGACCGGTCTGTCGAGAAAGACGCAAGGAGCGGAAGGCGTATTGCTGAACTTACTGCCAGGATTGGAGCAATAGAGCAAGAACTCGAACACCTCAATACCGGCGAAGCAACACAGGAGATCGCGGACCAGAAATCTGCACTCGCCGCATGTGAAAAGGCCCGCGATGATGCAATCCGCCAGTACGCGGCTCTCTCGATGACCGCATCCCATGTCTTCCGCAAAGCCGAGAAGCTCTCGCAGAAAGAGCATAACAAACCGGAAACCGAGGCTCTGCGTAATGCAATGGAACTCCTTTCAGATCATGCCATGCCGGATCTGAAACAACTTGAGGAGGCACTGAACCGTGCCTGCCCCGTTGCCGAACGAATGATCACGGCGGGAGAAATTCCCCTTAAAAACAAAGAGGAACGTGCGGTATTTTCCGATGCATCACAGTTTTGTTCGGACATGTGTGCGGCCGGCAGGGCGGTTCAGGAGCAGGAGGATGCCTGCAGTGCCGCCGGACAAAAAATTGCAGGGCACCCGCTTCTTACCCGTATTCATTCCCTTGAACGGGAGAAGACCCAGCAACATGCAATGCTGGTAAAAGAGGGACAGAGTAAGCGGGAACTTGAGGGGTGGAGGGTTGGTGCAAAGGAGCAGATCCCGGTCCTTCTTGAAGACCTGACAAAGAAAATGGGGATCATAGAAGGGGATACCGTTCAGGTCCATATAACCGGTGCGTAATCATTTCCAGGCTGATACGTGTACGTGAGGCAATAACAATTCTTTACGGTCACCAGTAGACATTGAGTGAGATCATCAGGTGAAGACGATTCCCTCGTAAAGAAGAGAGGATAGGTCTCCATCTTATCGTGATTTCCGGATCAGGAGATGATCCGGATGAAGGAGAACGTAGAATAGTCCGTGTACGCAAATTCGGGAGCGTACCCGTGACATCCCCCGACCCGCAGGATCGTGGGGACATCCAGGGGAACCCGGGCTACTTCCAGCTCGAGTTGCCGGTCACCTTTCAGGGTGAGCGGTTCAAAGTCAAGCGTTTGCTGGACAATCCCCTCCGTAGTCTTCCTGCAGCAGATATGCTCGTGCTGGTGGCCGCAGCAGAGGTGGGTCAGTCCGCGCTTTTCAAGGGTTTCAAACGCCATGGGTGCCGTGTAATGGTAACCGGTGAAAAAATCGCCGGACTCGTGCGAGAGGCGCTGCCAGCATTTCAGCCGGAGCGTCTGGTTCCCGAGGTCCATGGGGCCCCCATGGACAAAGAGCATGCCCTGGTCCGACCATTCCATGGGCATGGTGTTGAAGATGGACAGGAGGGGGGAATCCCGCAACTGCTCGTGACGGTACGTACTTGCCGCATCGCTGCCGCTCACCAGTATGCCGTGGAGGAACGCATGGTCATGGTTCCCGAGAACAGAGACAAGGCGATATTCCTGCGAGAGGGTATGGACCTTCTCAAGGGTTTCCTGGGGCCGGCTTCCACGGTGAAGGAGATCCCCGAGATTCACGAGAAGATCAAGAGGGCCAAACGCTTGGGAAAAGGATGGATCCCTGATACAGGAAGCAAGTGCACCGACAGCCGCTGCATCAGCATGTACATCCGAAAATATTAGGGTACCCATACCGGTAGCGGAATTATTTGATCTTCTTTCTCATATATACCTAGGATGCCACAGGTTCAATAAACCGGACATCATGTGTGGATATGTTGATGTGAGATTCCGGCAAACGTATTGTCAGGATACCCTGGATCATTGCAGGCGGGTTTTGCGGCCGGAGTGACGGGTAACGTAAGACAAAGAACATGAGGTACAGTCCCATGGAACGATTCCTTGATGCGTATATTGAACGAACAAAAACCCATTTTCCCGGATTTCCTGCTGCAACAGCACACGAAATTGCATCAGCTTTTCTGGCCTTCAAATTCGGTTTATACGAGAATGCCGCCCGCGAATGCACCCATGCCATAACACTCATTCCGGAAAGCCCTGCAAATGCAAGCCTGAAAAAGGCACTCGCCATTGTCCGCGCCAATGCCGAGGACAGGAACAACTCTCAGGTCACCGCGGATCTCTCGGTTGCATTCACCGATGCCGAGCGTGCCTATGTTCCCATTGTCATCCCGGCAGAAAAGAACGAGGACCCGGGAACCCTTGATCTCGACAATGCACTCATCATGATCTACGTGGTTGCTCTCATAACGTCAGCCGATGACGAAGAGGCCCTTGAAGAGCACCGGAAACGGATCATCAGGATGCTGATGGATTACAAAAAACCGATGGGACTTGAATAATTTTTTTGTGGGAAAATTTTGCGGGAAAATAAAAGATCATTTCCCGGGTCTTATGTTTCCTTTTCCCGGATCAGGGCATCGCGTTCAGCCTGGATTTTCTGCTCGTTCTGGAAATTCCTGACCATATAGGCAAAGACGAACATGCCAATGGCGTTTGCAAGGATCATGGGGATGTACACTCTCCCGACTATCGCCAGCGCCGCATCGAACGGGCGGGCGATGAGGAGCGTGAGTACCATGTGGAAGATCTCCATGAGGATGGCAAAGAGTACTGCGATTTTCCAGCCGGCAAATTTCTTTTTGCAGTACAGCCAGATGAGCCCGCCGAAAAGCCCGGCAAAGACTGCGGTGACCGAGCAGGAGTAAACGGTGATGCCGCCCATGCTGAACCGGTAGGCAGCGCCTATCAGTCCCGCGCCAATGCCAACCCACGGGCCGGCAAGGAGGCCGGCAAGCATGGGGCCGAGGTCGCGGACGTTCACGACCGAGCCCATGAACTCGACACCGCTGATCGTCCCGTACACGGAAAGGGCACCGAAGAAGAGGACAAGGATTACCTGGGTGGTGACTGTTGTGCGGCCGTCAAGGATCTCCGGGAAGATCCGGCTCCGGGTCAGGAGGTATGCTGCCACAATGATCACGCACATGAGCTGCAGGAGCACATTGAGCTGGGTGAGTACTGAAAAGTCCATGATATGATATCCTGAGGAAGTAACGTTGCTCACAATCTCTGATAAACGATGCTGGTGCTTTTCCTTTTTAACGCCGTAGCGATCGAACTCCTGCAGGAGAACGATAACCGGATTGCAACCCGGATCCTGTTGCTGCGCCCGATTAACCGGCCCGGGGATTCCGCGCCGGGGGCGGGATGACAAACGCTCCATTCCTCCCATCCCCTATCCGGAAGGAGGGTCGGAGGGGACTTTCTGCGCCCAATTGATGCTAATTAGACATTTTTATGTCTTCGGCGTGAAAAAATCAATCCGGGCCTTATACGCAGAGGAAAATAACCTCATAGCACCGTTTTTCCCCAATTCGATCCATTTTCGGAAACCCTAAAACAGGGGTCCTGATAAAGTCTGTTATTCGGGCCCCGATTGCCAATCCGGGTGTTTTACGAGGGGTCGATTATCAGCCATCCTTACCCTTTCCCGGGGGATTCGCACCGACGAAGGGTTCCGGAATGGGTGCCCATAGCGGGGGTGTCGCTGTACCGGTTTTTCCGGATATTTCGTAATGAAAGATTTTAAAAAATTTTTGTTATGCAAAATATCAAAACAATTCAAAAATTTTCAACCGGACTTTGATTTTTATTTTTCAACCGGACCTTGATTGAAAAATTTTCAGCAGACTTTGATTGAATTTTTTTGAGCAGACTCTGATTGAAAAATCGCATCAACGTACATGCTGCCGTCAGAGATATCCATTTTGGATTTATTCAGATGTAGTTAACTTTTCACAATCAAACCTTGATTGAAATTTTTCAGGCAGACTTTGATTAAAAATTTTCGAGCAAACATTGATTTCAAAATTTTGCTCTGTAGAAATCATTTTCTTGATAATGAAAAAGAGTCAAAATCGACCGAAAGATCTAAGGTACGGTGTCTCCTCATATTGTTATGTTCAGTAACGATAAGGAGACAATAAAGAAATCGTCAGGCCGGTTTATCCGTTTTATCAAACATGCATTTTCAATAGTACAATCTTCCAGGATTTCCCCGTATTCCTGCAAATATTCGAGGAGAGATTACACCCAGCATCAACTTCTGACGTTACTTCTCTTCAAAGAATACCGGAAAGAAGATTATCGTACAGTCATATGGAACCTCGAAGAGATGGATCGTATCCGAGCAGTACTCGGGCTTACAACTATCCCTCACTTCACAACGCTCCAAAAATTTCTCTGTCGTATCAAATCCTTGTACTTCGATCTTCTCTTCAAAAATACTCTGAAATTATTCTACTCAGAGGACGGTACAATCTCTATCACAGCCATCGATTCGTCCGGGTTCACCAGCGGATATTCCAGTCACTATTACTCCGTAAGAACCGGAAAAATCCGGAAACATTTCCTAAAAACTTCGATTGCTGTCGATACTGATCAGCAGGTAATTACTGGATTCACGATATCGAAAAGCCGGGTCCACGATTCTCAACATGCTTTCATTCTTCTCAAGAGATGCCACAAATCTCGGAGATCGGAGTGTTATCTCATGGACAGAGGATACGATTCTGAAAAAATGCACCGAATGATCCGGGAATCTCTGAATGCTGATTCGGTTATTCCTACCAGAATCTGGAAAAATACCGAACATGTCTGGGGAAAATATCGTAAAGAAATGACCGACAATTTTGATTCAACCCGTTACCGAAAACGGTTCCTGGTTGAAACCAAGTTCTCGGTTCTCAAACGAAGGTTCGGGGCTGACCTGAAATCTCGATTATTTCAGATTCAGAAGAAGGAAATCTCTTGCAAAATCATTCTCGCTAACCTTGACAGGTTCATACAATTTGTTTGGATTGAGGTTTTCTACAGAGCACAAAATTTTCATCGCGATCATGATAGCGATTGAAATCCTGATCCGGATAAACCGGACTTTGATTTTTATTTTTCAACTGGATCTTGATAAAAAAAAGATCTCTTAATATTCATCATAGCGATACCACACGCGCAAAACGCCTCGCGGGTTTTGCGCTACGCACTTATCGGGACCCGGGTATGCAGGAAACATTCCGGAACCATGATTTTCCGGTAATTGAGCCGCCGCGGGGCGCGCTTCTGGGTACCGGCAGGCATCGTAATGCGATAGAAAATGGTGGCAGCAACAATCAGAAATATTTCCAAAATTTTTTTTCTCCTAATATTTTACCGGGCCGGGATTGAAAGAGTCCACCCACCGCATTCTACCGGAGCGATGTTTCACGCGCAAAACGCCTCGCGGGTTTTGCGCTACGCACTTACCGGGACCCGGGTATGCAGGAAACATTCCGGCTTTGAGATTTCCCGGTAATTGAGCCGCCGCGGGGGCTTCCTGCCGGGGGCGGCGGCAGGCATCCTTACGGACAGAATCAGTTATCCGCTCTAATTAAAAAGACACAAGAGATTATTCAAAAAAGATTATTCTGCCGGATTACAGGCTGTCCATGCTGATGCCGGTAAAGTCCTGTGCAACCGATTTGATATCCTTAACACCGAACGCAGTCTGCACCTGCTCGAGTTCGAGTTGGGTTGCAGCATCGCACATGTAATCGAGGATATCGACCGACAGTTCCTTCTGGATCTTGCTCTTCCGGAGCTGGTCTACAAGGGCCCCCATCTTCTCAGGAGATTCCATGCGGAGTTTTGCAAGGCTCATGACACACATGTAGATGCGGGTCAGGTTCCGGTCAGTCCCGGTGATACAGTCAAAGAAATTCCGTATCACCTGCGCCTGGTATATTTCTCCACTCATGAATCCACCTCCTACCGTTATTCTCCTTCTCGGTAAATCTCCTGTTCACACTATCTGGTTATAAACTTTGTGGGGATTTTGTCTTTTTTCCCTGAAAAAACGTATGAATCGTGGCGGTTTTTCGAAAAGAGCGGCAATGGGGCGGGGAGTTTGTCTGACAACGGTATGACAATCGTCAGACTCCGCCGGCAACCCGCCGCATTCCTTTTATTTTACAGCGCTTCTGAAACGGTTTTTCCCCTTCCCCCTCCATACCTGTATCAGCGTTGGAACATACATGATGGAAAAACCAAGTACAATGGACACGGCAAGGTCCGGGCTGGAGAGCAATCCGGATGCCAGAACATTGGAATAAATATATACTGCAACGGGAACGTAGACCGCACCTGCCGTTACTACCCCAGGGGAATATTCGCCCGTAGAGAGAGTGAAGAATGCATGGAGCGTAAAATTTGAGAATATCCATGCAGCGGTGGATAATCCAAGGACAAGCGTCCATTCACTGGGGTAAACGGTTGCAAGGAATACGGATATGATGACATACCCCATGAAAATTACGTTCCCGAGTATGAACTGCGCGAATGTGGAGGGTGCAGAAAGATATCTCTTCGCCCACGGGACAAAGCGCGGGGTTTCCTCGACAATATGGATACAATATGCAATTGGTACCAGCCAGAGAATGTTCAGATCCATTTGTTTTTCTCCCCGTATCGATTTGAAGTAAATAATACTTTGATCTGCGGAAAGGATATACCTGCACCATTTCCGCTCCCAGAATCCATCATATCCAAAATTTTTCCGGGTACTTGTCCCGTTGTTGTGAGTTATAAAAAAAGGTCAGAGTTTTCGTGATCGAACCGGCAAAACCCGGAAAAAAAATGTTCTTACTTGGCAGCACTCACAATCTTGATGATGTCGCCATCCTTGAGTTCATGGGTTTCCTTGATCCGCATCTTGGTGCGGGCATCGATCGCGTACAGGAATCCCTTGCCGATCTCCGTGTGCACCTGGTATGCGAGATCATGCGGCGTGGAACCTCTCCGCATCAGGAAAGCATCCGGCAGCACATCGCCCTGCTTGTTACAGTAGTGGTTCTCATCCTCTACCGGGTAAACGACGATCATGTCAAGGAGTTCGAAGACCGCACGGTTGATTGCCTGCTGGACACCGGTGCCTTTGCACTGCTTCATGACTTCCGCTATTTTCGCAAGGCCGGCTTTCTGCGCGGGAGAAAGGGTGACTTCATTACCCACCCGGAACTGCTCGTCGCCCGGCAGGTACTGGATCACATTGGCAGCCGCGGCATTGCGCAGCGCCAGCTCGGACGCCGCACTTGCAAATGCCACCTTCTGCGCGGCAAGCTTTGTGCGCAGGGACTCGGGCGCTTCATCGAACTTGTTCCCTACAACCAGCATCGGCTTTGAGATCTTCACCATCTCGGCGCAGAGCGGGACGAGGTCATCGATGTTCGCGTGCACGAGATCAAGCTTCAGTTTCAGGGCCACGTCGCGCACATCTTCGAGCGTGATGCCCAGGCCGACAAAGGTGTCGGCAATCCCCTGCTCAATCACTGCACCCTTGCCCTGCGACTGGCGGCTGATCCGGGACCAGTGCTTGTCAAGGATCCCGTGGACCCACATGGTCATCTCGAAGAGGAGGAACGTGACATCTACTTCGGGATCATGGTTGCCGACACCTACCGGGTTTCCCTCGCTGTCCGTCCCGCCGCTCGCGTCAATGACGTGCAGGATGGCATTTGCCTGACGGAGGTGGTCGAGGAACTGGTTGCCGAGGCCCTTGCCCTTGTGGGCATCGGGCACAAGCCCGGCAACATCAATGAGGTTGACGGCAACGAATCGGTTGCCATCCGTGCAGTGCGTGCATTTGACCGGGAGATTCGCACAGGCGCACTTCGTCCGCACATAAGCCACCCCGAAATTGGGGTTGATGGTGGTAAACGGGTAATTGGCGATCTCGGCATTGGCCATTGTTGCTGCCTTGAAAAAGGTCGATTTTCCGCAGTTGGGTTTTCCTGCAAGGGCAAGGGTGATCATACGGGTGTTCCTCAGGTTTTGATAATAGATGCCGGATTATTTTGGCCGGACAAAGTCTGACAAAGTTTTTCATCCCGGCTTATTAAAAGGTACTTATGACGTTCGTTGCGAAAAAGTGTTATTACTTTGATAAACCGGGGGAGGGAAACACTGCCGATGCGGCCCGTTTCTCCGTTGAGCGGGCACGCGAACTCGGGATAAAAACAATAATCGTGGCCAGTACCACCGGCAAGACCGCCGAGATTTTTTTTACTGCCATGAAAGGTTCCGGCATCCGGCTCGTTATCGTAACCCATGTTTTCGGTTTCGCCAAACCGGGCGTCTGGGAGTTCTCAAAAGAGATTGCAGACAGGCTGCGGGCCGAAGGGGTTACCATCGTCACCGGAACCCATGCCCTCTCGGGTCTTGAACGCGCACTCTCGCGGTCACCGAAAGTCGGGGGAGGTTCCCGTACCGAAGCTATTGCCGAAGCGCTCAGGAAAGTTGTTGCTGTCGGCCTCAAGGTTGCCGTGGAGTGCGTACTGATTGCGGCAGACAATGGCATAACCGGTATTGATGAAGAAGTCATAGCCGTGGGGGGCACCGCAACCGGCGCAGATACCGTCTGCGTCGTCCGCCCGGCAAACACCGGAAATTTCTTTGATCTTCAGGTGCGCGAGATCGTGGCCATGCCAAGGACCCGGTAATAATGGCGGTTGCAGAGTTCAAAGAAGCGCTCCAGCTTCTCGGACGGACACCGGTCCTCTGGATCCCCGGACTGATTGCCGGGGGATTTGCTGCACTCATATGGGTCCTCGTCATGCTGTCCGGCACGTTTTTTGCCAGCAGGGTGCTTGTCATTGCCGCACTCATTCTCGTGCTCTTCCTTGCGGGTATGCTCGTATCAATCAAGGAAAATGCATCCGGCCCGGCCACGCTCGTCAAAAGCGGCATCCGGTATTATTTCCGGATGCTCCTGCCGATGCTGATCATAATTTTCCTCGTCCTGATCATCTTTTTCCTTCTCGTGGCCACCCTTGCACTAATGGGAATTTCTTCTGATCCCGCGTTGCTCGGTGGCATTACATTCGGGATCATGATTCCGGTCATGATCTTCACATTTTTCTTTGATACAGCGGCCGTTCTGGAAGACAGGCCGGTCTTTGGGGCCATCCAGCGAAGTGTTGAACTGGTCACAACCCATTTCACGGAAGTGATCGCCTTTTTTGTAATAAGTGCACTCGCGATCTGCTGCATTCTCTTCCCCCTCATGATAATCTGGGAAGCGTTCCTGTATGACAAACTTGAACCACTCACGCGATACACTGAAACACAGATCCAGGCAATAACTCCCGACCAGCTGATTACGCTTCTCGGAAAAGACAGTATCGGTATCACCGCGGCGGTTCTCTTTATTGCCGGCCTTCTCCTTATCCCCGTCATCTACAGTTACAAAGCCTGCTTTTTCCGGAAACTTGCCGGCAGCACGATTGCCATAGAACAGCAGGTAACCGGTGAATACGACAGCAAGGGCCGCTGGTACAAATATTAGCGGACGATAAGGCAACGGGAGTTTTATCCCCGGCTCTTTTTTATTAAAAATGCACAGCCGTTGCAAAGGGCATTACATACCGCCAGGATGTACCGGATGGGAATCTGCCGGAAGGTACCGTTTCATGGGGTTCAGAGCATCGGAAGAAGGAGCATGTAGAGGGCTACCGCAAAGAGACCCCCGCCAATCGTAGCAAGCAGGTTTGTACCGGCATTTCCCAGGAACCCGCGGTTCTCCAGGGTGGCGCCGATCAAACTGTCAATATTGGTACCGACAAATCCTGCTATCGTGCAGATGACGAGCATCATGGGCGTTATGACCCCGAGGAGAAGGGCCGCAAGCGAGACGAGAAAACCCCCCAGGAGGGCGACGCTCTCTCCTACCAGCGTGACCCCGCCATTCGTCCCTATGGGAACCCGCTTCAGGGTCGTGATCATGAACGGCACTCCCCCGGTCACGCCAATCTCGCTCGCGAGAGTATCTGCGGCCGCGGTTGCAACGCATCCCACGTACATGACAATGAAGACCGGTTGCTGGAACACGCCAAAGAGGACTGCTGCCGCCGCGGCAACAATACCGTTCGCAAACACATTCTTGTATCCCCTCGCACCGCTCTGGCCCTGTTCGACACCGATCCGTTTCTTGTACTCATACTTGTACTTGGTTGCCGCAGAACCTATGATGAAGAAAGCGAGCATGATCAGGAACCACCGCGGATCGGCAAAGACGAGCAGGATGATCCCGACAAGAGCTGCGGAGAAGAGACCGGACAGGTCAGCGGTTTTCGACCGGAATGCAAAGTACCCGAACGTGAAACCGACAATGACCGCTGCGACCACCATCTGGAGGTTCGCCTGGTAATTGAGTTCCTGGATCAGCCACATGGTCATGGCAATACCGACGCCCTCGATCATCAGCGAGTCCTCGTACTTGAGCAGTATCACCTTGAGGAGCACGGCCGCGATGATACCGAAAATAATCGTGAGAAGTGCATTCTCGTGAAGGTAAGTCATGACGAGCATGCCGGCCCATGCGGTCGAAATGATGTAGTAGAGGTAGGTGTTGAGATCGTCAGTTCCCCGCTGGAATACCAGTTCTCCCAGGGCAAGCATCGCAAGCGTGGTGGCAACCACAAAGAACGGGAGGAGACCGATACCGTAGAGTGCCGCAAGGATACAGAATGTATAACTGAGATATTTTGTATCAAAGAAACGCCAGAGGATGAGCGAGTAGAGGATGATGACAAGCGCCATCAGCCATGCGGGCTGCAGGAACGGGCCAAGGAGGATCGAACCACCCACCAGTGCCGATGCGTACCCGAGTCCCCGCTGCCGCTGCATTATCCAGTCATTTGTTTTCAAGCAAAAAGAGTTTTATTATGATTTCATGGACTGCAGGGTCTTGTCATCCCACGGGACAATGCTTCGTAACGGGTGATGGATACGATTACTATATTTTATTCCACAACCAACCTACACCCGAATGGTGCCATCTGATCAACTGCCGAAGAACTATGATTTCGCTGAAGTGGAAGAGCGCTGGAGGGGGATCTGGCGCGATGAGGATCACTATTTTGACAAAAACTCAAAAAAGCCACAGTTCGTGATCGATACGCCCCCGCCGTACCCGACCGGTAACTTCCATATCGGTAACGCGCTGAACTGGTGTTACATCGACTTCTTTGCCCGCTACAAGCGCATGAAGGGTTTCAATGTGATGTTCCCGCAGGGCTGGGACTGCCACGGTCTCCCGACTGAAGTCAAGGTGGAGGAACTCAACCACATCACCAAGAACGATGTGTCCCGGGAAGAGTTCCGGAAGATGTGCCGCGATCTCACCATCAAGAACATCGAGGCCATGCGCCAGACCCTGCGGAAGATGGCGTTCTCCACGGACTGGAGTAACGAGTACATCACGATGATGCCGCAGTACTTCAGCAAGACCCAGCTGTCATTCCTGCGGATGCAGAAGTCCGGCTACATCTACCAGAGCGAGCACCCGGTCAATTACTGCACCCGCTGCGAGACCGCAATTGCCTTTGCAGAAGTCTCGTACGAGGACCGCGAGACACAGCTCAATTTCTTCGATTTCGATGGCGTGGAGATCGCGACCACCCGGCCCGAACTCCTCGCGGCCTGCGTTGCAGTAGCCGTGCACCCCGGCGACGAGCGCTACCACAAGCTGAAAGGCAGATCCATGAAAGTTCCGCTCTTCGGCCACGATGTCCCGGTCGTGCAGGACGAGGCAGTTGACCCGGCTTTCGGCTCGGGCGCTGTGATGATCTGTACCTTCGGTGACAAGCAGGATGTCCACTGGTGGAAACAGCACAGCCTTGCGCTAAGGAAAGCTATCGACCGCAAGGGCCGGATGACCGAAATTGCCGGCAAGTACAAGGGACTCAATACATCAGAATGCAGGGCTGCAATCCTTGCCGACATGAAGGAGAAGAATATCCTCCACCGCCAGGAGAAACTCGCCCAGCGCGTAGGTACCTGCTGGCGATGCAAGACCCCCATCGAGATCCTCTCCGAGCGGCAGTGGTTTGTGAAGATCAAGCCGGACGAGATCCAGAAAGCAGCCCACCAGATCGAGTGGTATCCCGAGCACATGCTCCGCAGGATGGAGAACTGGGTGGAGCAGATGGAATGGGACTGGTGCATCTCCCGCCAGCGCATCTTTGCAACACCGATCCCGGTCTGGTTCTGCACAAAATGCGGTGAAATGGTATTTCCCGATGAGAAGGACCTCCCTGTTGACCCGACGCTCGTCAAGCCGAAACATCCCTGCCCCAGGTGTGGCAACACCACATTCACCGGTGAAGAAGACGTTCTCGACACCTGGATGGATTCCTCCATCTCGGTTCTCAACGTGACCGGCTGGAACGGCAGCGGCATGCCCCCGTACTTCCCCGCACAGATCCGCCCGCAGGGGCATGACATCATCCGGACATGGGCCTTCTACACCATCCTGCGATCGGTTGCACTCACGGGATCGAAACCCTGGGACGAGATCCTGGTCAATGGCATGGTGCTCGGCGAAGACGGGTTCAAGATGAGCAAGAGCCGGGGCAACATCATCGTGCCCGAGGAGATTCTCGTAAAATATGGCGCCGATGCTCTCAGGCAATGGGGTGCCATGGGCGCGGCCACCGGCTCCGATATCATGTTCAACTGGAACGATGTGGTAGCAGCATCCCGGTTCCAGACAAAGATGTGGAATATCACCAAGTTTGCTCTCATGCAGCTGGAGAAGGGCGGGTTTGACGAGAACGAACCGGTCACAGCGCTTGCCGACCGCTGGCTCCTTGTCCGGCTCTCGGATACGGCCGAGCAGGTCAGCGCTGCCATGGAGGACTACCAGTTCGATATAGCCCTTAAGGCGATCCGCGAGTTCGCGTGGGATGTACTTGCCGACAACTACATCGAACTCGTCAAGGGCCGGCTTTACCAGCAGGACACCTCCCGGAAGAGCGCCTGCCTCGTGCTCCACACCGCATTCGACGCCCTGTGCCGGATGCTCGCCCCGTTCACCCCCTACTTTGCCGAGGAGTGCTATTCCTGTTTCAACCCGGGCCGGAGTGTTCACAAGCAGCCATGGGTCTCGTTCACCTACGATGACGAGGCTGCCGGGAAGGAAGGAAACCTGCTCGTGCAGGTCGTGGCCGAAGTCCGGAAATACAAGCACGATGCCGGCCTTGCCCTCAACGCCCCGCTCGGGAAGGTCACCATCTATGCCCCGCACACGGTCAACGACGAGGGCGATACCGGGCGCACGCTCAACGCGGACGTCCACTGGCGCACGGATGTAGCAAAACTCGACCGCGTTATCACCGATATCGATTTCAACCGCTCGATTGTCGGACCCACCTTCCGCAAGCAGGCCGGCGCGTTTATGGCTGCCGTGAAAGCTCTTTCACCTGAAGAACTCGCGAGCCCGCCGAAGACGATTATGCTTGGCGGGGTCGAGACCGCAATGCCCGGGAATGTATTCACGCCGAAATATTCCTACATGGAAGAAGGGGCGAAGGTTGACGTGATCACTGTTGGCGATGTGATCGTGACGATTGCGAAGAAGTAAGATTTTATTAATTTTTCCTTCATCCTTTTTTCAATTACTCAACATGAGAAATTTACAAAATATCCCTGCGTAAGGCATTCACATGCGTCCGGATAACGCCGTCAGTTGAAGACCAGACATCCCTCCCCCCGGAAATAGTATAATAGAAAAAAATGACGGAGATACCCACCTATTCGCTGATCATTCCTCACGGTGCTCTTCTGGCCCCGAAAATGTATATCGCACCGACCGCAGTAACCCCGGCTATAGCCACGAGCGGTGAAAGCGGGGCGTGCGTTTTTATAGGTGTAGGTTTTGTTGTTGGCTTTATCGTGACTGCAGTTGTCGGGATCGTTGTTGGTGGCTGGCTGGTCACACGGATATAGTCCGATTTTACGGTGGAATTGGATCCGTCGCGGCTCATCACGTTCAGCGAGACCGTGAAGTTCCCTGCGGATGTGTAGATGTGGACCGGATGTTGTTCCGTACTGTTGGTGCCGTCACCGAAATTCCACATCCAGCCTGCCGGTCCATTGGCGGAGGTGTCATTGAAGGTTACTTTCAGGGGTTTGACCCCAGATAATGGCGTTGCGGTGAAATTGGCGATGGGCGGTGCGGGGTTTCGGACGGTTATATAACCGGTTTTTTCCATCATATCGCTGCCGAGATCGTTCCATACTTTCAGCGAGATGTTGTAGGTTCCTGCGGCCGTATACTGGTGGACCGGATTCCGCTCGGTAGAGTTGATGCCGTCGCCAAAATTCCAGAGCCATTTTGTGGGAGAAGCATCCGAGATGTCGGTAAACGTCACGTTCAGCGGTACTTTGCCGGAAATGGGTGTGGCAGTGAGGTTGGCAAACTGCCGGGCGTAGACGTACAAACTAACACGATCTCTTGAAGGGGTTGTACCGGAAAAAATCCATATGGGTTCCAAAAAGATCTTGGGGTCGGTCCTGCTTTTTTCATAAATCCCTAAAGTAATATTAGTGATGACGATACCTTGATCTGACATCAAATGATTGATACTCTCGCCATTCTGAAGTTTTTCTACTGCTCGCGGGGGTGAAATTATTGAGACGTTGAATCCGGTATATTCCAAGGTTCTCCAGATTTTATAAATCTCCAACAATTCCCCATTTTCACCTAAATCAATTGCAATCCTGTCACCGTCTCCGACGATCGGTAACCCCATCAGGTTTCTGTTATATACTACGCTAGTGGAGACTGGCCATTTTTCCAATACTTCACCAGTATCACTACTCATTTTTTTCAGATAACTGGTATTTACTAGTACCAATCTTGCATCTTTTGGTAACCCGCCATATGAAGCCATAATCTGTTCTGCGACACCCGGAGCATCTTCTTCTGAGATTACCTTATTTTTTGGTGACATCGAATCTCCGGGAGACAGATATACTGCGTCCCCTTCCAATAATGTACCTTTGTACATCGGGAATGATGCAGGAACTTCAGGTAATAATGCATGAATGGTGATATAATTCGATTGTCCCAGCAAATTCAGATGCAGATTATTTCTACTGATTGTATCATCGACCCATTTATACGATAACTCGTCGGTATGATGAGTTAACCCGTAAGATTGAATATTTGATAATACCACGAATCCGGTTACTGTTATCGTCAATAACATGAAAGCTGCAATTAAAACTACGTTTTTTTTCATAATGCCCGCTCCACACCGTTACATCGCCATTCACGATAAAAATACGAGTGATCATGGGGATCTTTATCAGCTGCCATCGATCCGTGACCCGGTAGATAGTCGTTATCATACTGATCTTTATTCCCGAATATCACAGCTGCCGTCACTGATGGGGGTTGATTCTGCTTCGTAGAATTATAGAATGCTTTTGATAACGGTATCGGTGCTGAATGTGGGTATGTACGGCCTTGAGCGAATTCAATAAAGTCGGTCTTTTCTTTAGCACCTGTAAATTTCGGAGTTGTATATCCAAACATCCCATGAGTAGTATTAAGTGCTTTACTCCAAGAGGGATCGCTCAAAATATTGCAAGAATCTAAATATACCCATTTATTATTTCTCCCCCACTTTCCTTCAACATCTGTTGCGTGTATCGATTGTCCATTACTTAATGCAAGGTAGGTCTTTCCTAAAAAAAATAAGTCCTTGGCTCCATGGCCGGCATGATAATGGAAGATAGCATCATTCAGACCTCGTCCATTCGTTCCCAGATCTTCTGTTGTTACTGCGGTTTCCTTTTTCCAGAATGCAGGAGTCCATGTTACTTGTGAGTCCTGCTCTAACGCAAGACTAAGCATAGTTGAATCCAAATCCACCGCACTGGAGATATCGTCAAAACCCATACTTCCAGGATTACCAACTTGAGTTATCGAAAAAGAATATTGTGGAGGTGTTGGCGGCACCTCATGGTACCACACATCGTTGAAATACCTCTCGCCAAGATTACTATTCCAATACCCCCCTCCAATCACCCATAATTTATCCCTGAAAGCAGTGAGCGTAAAGCCCTCCCGCGGGGGGAACCCGGCATCGGGAGTCTCCTGCGTCCAGATAACGCCATCGGGGGAAGACCAGACATCCGTCAGATAATAACCGTCAGAATCAATTCCACCTGTCAGCCAAATCCTGTTGTTGGATACAACGGCTTTTGGATAAACCCGCGGGGAGAACCCGGCCGAAGCGGTCACCTGCGTCCAGTGCATGCCATCAGGAGAAGACCAGACATCGTTTTTATAGGGAAATGCGGAACCCCCGATTACCCAGATTTTGTTATCGAACACAACCGAAGCATAACCGTGTCGCAGGTCAAATGGAGCCGAATTGACCGCCCGGGTCCATGTTATCCCATCCGTAGAATACCAGATATCGTTCTGATCTGAACCACCAAATGCATTATCATCCCTGATCACCCACATCTTGTTGTCAAATACCACGGCATTATAGAAACATGTGCATGGAAACGGAGAAGTATTGGATATCAGGATCCATGTCACACCATCGGCCGAAGACCAGACATCATTTTTAAAGTAATCGGTATAACCCCCGACCATCCATATCCTGTTATTGTAAACGACTATAGCTGAGCCCTGACGATTGCCGAATGCAGCTGAATCGGTTGCCTGAGTCCAAGCAACTCCGTCATCGGAATACCAGACATCGCCATGACCTCCGGAAAAACCATCCGCCCCCCCGATCACCCAGAGTTTGTTGTTAAACACAACGGATGTATGGTACAACCGTGGCGAGAAGATGAACGGAATCGGCGGCCGGGTCCATGTCACGCCATCACTGGAAGACCAGATATCCTTTCCGAATCTGTCAGTATCATCTCCAGTAAGCCAGATATCCCCTCCGATCACCCAGATCTTATTGTTGAATACAATGGATGAATGCCAACATCTTGGTAAAAATGCGGCTGAATCCGTTGCCTGGGTCCATGTCACTCCGTCATCGGAATACCAGACATCCTTTTTAAGACATCCCTCAATCCGGCCCCCTATAACCCATATCCTGTTATTGTAAACGACGGAAGTATGGTCCACACGGGGTGAAAAACCCGCTGAACCGGTAGCTAGGATCCAGGTCTCTCCATTATCGGAATACCAGACATCGTTTTTATACTGTCCCTCACCCGCACCGCCGATAACCCACATCCTGTTATTGAAAACAACGCATGTGGAACCATCCCGCAATACAAATTCGGTTGAGTTGGTCACCTGCGTCCATTGTATGCCGTCCGAAGAAGACCAGATATCCGTATTATCGGCACTAGGATCGCCTCCAATGACCCAGATTTTATTATGGAATACTACTGAAGCGTGGTATACGCGGGGTGAGAACCCCGCTGACCCGTTAGCCATGATCCACGTCATCCCGTCATTGGAATACCAGACATCGTTTTTAGGTCCTGTTGCATCAGATCCTCCGATCACCCATATCTTGTTATTAAAAATCACTGATGTATGGCCATATCTTGGAAACAATGCGTCTGAACCGGAAACCTGTGTCCAAGTCACTCCGTCACTGGTATACCAGACGTCGCTTTGATAGGGACCACAATTACCATCATCACCCCCAATCACCCACATCTTATCGTTAAAAACAACAGAACTGGGATACAACCTTGTGGAAAAATCAGGAATTGGCGGAACCTGCTTCCATATGCTGCCGTAGGTCTCCTTCATAGTTAACGAGGAAACCGCGGTGTTCTTTTTTATTGGCACCGACATTCTCTTTATATGGTCCAGAGCTACGATGGCGGCGATCTTCTCCTTCTGCGTCATACCGATAGGTTTTGGCACCGGCGCTATTTTTTTCGTACCGTTAGAGATCTGCGGCGACGGAGTTGGTCTCTTCTTAACAGGAGTTGTCGTAAGTATGTTGATCCTGTCAGGATTGCCCGTAACATCGCGTTTCGTCCCATTCACCACGCTCTGGTTTGTGGTATTAACGCTTGTATCTCGGCGTACTGCGGAACGCAGGTTTATGGGAGTGGGTGTTGCCCCGCTGACTATGGTGACGTTTTCGTTGAAGGTTCTGTTTGCTACGGTCAGGTTCACTATTGCGGCTCCGGTATCCATATCCTGTCGGGCAGTCTGCTGATCGGTACTATTTACCGGATCAGATATTGCACTCACGGAAGGGTTCAGGATTATCGCAAGGAGCAGGGATAGTGTAACCACCTTTGATATACAGGAGTTGCTCATGCAGGTCGTTGCCTCCATTTTCAATCGTTTTTTTTTAAGAGAGGCATGACAAAAACTTCGTGGAGCAGGAAGTATGAATGATCGATGCCTATGGGTAGAAACGGACTCATCTGACTTTCCAAGTTGGGTGAACCCGTCCTTCTTTTCAGTAATAATTATTGATTTGACGGAATTGAATCCGGAAATCTCATAAATTATGACTCTATGAAAAATATATTTGTAAATTAATAATAAAATCGCAAAGCAATACGAACGCTATCGCCAAGCATTGAAGAGGAAAATCAAAAAATTTAAGAGAAAAATTTCCTACATGTGAACTGACTTCACATCTTTGTCTTATGGTATTTTGATCATTTACTAAGCCCGTATTTACTCAAAATCGAGGAGGAGTCCAATCGATTGAGAAAACAAATGCTGATGCAGGTAATCCGTCCAGCGAGGCCCTGACGAGGCGTCGCGCTGACTTCCCGTATCAGCGGGGAGGGGGTGGCATCGCATTTGGAATGAGGTTACAAAATCAACGTTCCTATCTCATATGCACAAGTGTGTCACCCCCCACTCCCGATCAGACCCTAAGACCAGACCTTACCAAAACCGGGTATCCCCCGTGTGAGACACTCATCCCGGCAACATCCGGAATCAATCAAAAAATTATCCGCAGGATCTCCTGCAAAAACGGATCAACTCAAAAACCGGATTCTGCCGGATACCACGAAGTCCGGATCAGGAAATTATCGCCGGTTTATCAGATAGATGATACCACCGGCACCAAATATAACTCCGCCCGTGACAAAAAAAATGGGAAAAAATATCCCGAAAATAAAGATAATCGCACCGATCTTGAGCAATAGATCCGCCTGGGCCCGCTTTTTATCACTCCCCCGGGCAGTTTTCTTCCCGCAACAACTGCACTCTTCGGCCGGGCTGAGTAGTTCACTTCCGCATTCAGGACACGTATCCACGATAGCTCACTCAATCACAGTTCAGAGTGCTCGGGATAATTATGTTTGGAAATGGATCTGCCGCGGGGGGATCACTCGCTAATCCGCAAAGAATAAACAACCAGGAAATGCAGGGAAAATTATCGCTTCCCTTTCTTCCTGCCGGTCTGCACAATCATCCGGATCGCATCCGCAACAAACCGGGCAATCTCGTCCCGGTCTTCCATCGCGTCAACGATCACAAACCGCGACGGTTCATTCCGGGCATACGAGAGATAATTGTTCTGCACCTTCTCCAGTGTTTCACGTTTCTCGAAATGCTCCCGCTCTCCCTGCGGCTTCAGCCGGGTCAGGGCATTTTCAATCGGGAGCACGCAGAGGAATGTCTTGTCCGGCGTGATGGTCCAGCCGTTGTGCATGGCACGGAGCCACTGTTCCGGCTTCGGGATAATTCCCTGCAGGGTAACGGACTGGTAAGCAAAGCGGCTGTCACTGTACCGGTCGGAAATGACGACCCGCCCTTCAGCAAGAGCGGGGCGGACTACTTTTGCCAGGTGGGCGGCATGATCGGCCACAAAGAGCGTGGCTTCGGTAATAGGATCAATCTGCTCCGCGATAGCCCTGCGCACGGATTCCCCCACCCACGTTGCCCCGGGTTCGCGGGTGAATACCGGGTCGAGATCCTTAAGCAGGTCCTGCAGCGCTGTATGCAGCGAACTCTTGCCACTGCCATCAATTCCTTCGAGAGTGATCAGCAACAGGTTCCCCTCCGGATCCATTCAAGCGGGACTGCACCATAATGAAGAGCTGTTGCAATGATGGCTCCATCAAACCCGGCAGCCTGCAACATCTCGAGATCCGTTACCGTTGCCACCCCCCCTCCATAGAACAACCGGCCGGTATACGATGACCGCAGCTTTTCCAGGAACACGGGATCAAGGCCGTCCCGGGTCCCAACCGCACCAATATTGAGGATGATGCAGCCTTCGAACTCCCACGAACCGGCCCTGCGGAGCATTACTTCCGGATCGTTTCCGGAAGGGATGACCCTGCCGTTTTTGATATCGATACTGAGGAAGCCTTCATGGTAGCGTGACAAGTCAGACCCGCCGGTCTCGGTCCCGACAATGTTGACGATATTATCTCCACGGAGCATGTCGCCGGGAGATCGGCAGCCGCGATCAACATAGCAGGTGTTAACCTGCCGGGCACATTCCGCTATGATCGAATCGTGCGAGCCGGTGCTTTCGATACGGTCAAGATCTGCAATGTAGATAAATTCCGGCTGGATCGATTTGACAAATCCTGGCGGGTCTGCTGTCGGAGAACAGCCCCAGTCAAGCGGTTTATACGTCTCGCGGTGCCCGCTTTTACCATGCACTACCAGATTTTGCCGCAAATCCATTGCAAGAACCAGATCCATAGGAGATCGCAACCACGCTTTTCTTGATGTTCCGTTTTTCCGATACCGGGATACCGGTCACCTTTGAACGCACTGCATGGTGACAGCGGAATATTCCATCATGACTTCCAAACGGCAGTTACCCGCATCGTATGGTACTGGAATATGCTCATTTATTCATTTTATCTGTTCTCTTCCGCGTTCATGGGTGGGCGAAAAACCCGGGACAAGTGGGAAATCTGCCCCGATAAAATAAAAAGGTTAATTGCTACATTTACTGAATATTTATTATACAATTCACAATAATATGCGTGGGATTCATGAATCACAATATAAGAAAACTCAAAGTATTATTCGAAGCCGGTGAAATTGATAAACCCCGTTGGGAAATATGTTTTGCAGGGATTCCCGAAACCAGAATTCCCACCTGTAAAGACTGCCAGGATTATAAACGGGGAGATTGCAAGGGTGAAGAAGATCCCATTGATTGTTTCCTCTATGGATCACATTCCCGGCAGGACGGAATTTTATTACATAAACATAACACGCAATAATGATAACTTGCCGTCAATTATGGGTTAAGAAAAACCCGATAGTGGATTAGCCGGGCAGATTTCACTTCAATTATCACCCTTTTATCACAGAAAAAGAGAAGGAAAAACCTTATTCCCTCACAATCAAACAAGTAGGAAAGGAGGATGTACCTATTTATCCCAATAGTGTTCCGGAAGTGCTCTTTCACTTGACCACTATCGGGATAAAAGAACATTGAACTTTATGCAATTGTTGGTCAGCCCAAGCTCTATCACTGAAGCCAGACATTCTACTGCCGCTGACATAATCGATGTTAAAAAGCCGTCCGAGGGATCTCTGGGAGCAAACTTCCCCTGGGTTATCCGCGAGATCAAATCGTTCTCGAAAAAGCCCGTGAGTGCAGCAATTGGCGACTTCGATTACAAACCCGGCGGAGCTTCTCTCGCTGCTTACGGCGCAGCCTGTGCCGGGGCTGACTACGTGAAGATCGGCCTTGCGTTCGAAGGGCAGGATCAGGCAAACGATGTTATCGATGCAGTTGTCAAGGCAGTCAAGGACGAGTTCCCGGAAAAAAAAGTCGTGATTGCTGCCTACTCGGATTACGAGCGGATGCACTCGATCTCGCCTTTTGACATGGCTCCCATTGCCGCAGAATGCGGGGCAGATTTCGCCATGCTCGACACCGGCATTAAAGATCGCCAGAGCACGTTTGCTTTCATGGATGAGGAACTGCTCCGGTCATTTACGGAGAAAAACCGGAAACTCGGTCTCGGGACTGCACTTGCCGGGGCACTGAAGTTCGAAGATATTGATGCATTGAAACGGATCAACCCGGATATCATCGGTGTCCGGGGAATGGTCTGCGGCGGCGACCGGAACGCCGTGGTCCGCGAGGATCTGATTAAGACGGCACTTGCCATGATCAGGTGAATTATGTTCATTGAAAAACTGGATGTCCCACTCTCGTTAACCTTTGACGATGTACTGCTCGAACCACGGGCTTCCTGGCTCGAACCTTCCGAAGCGGATGTCCGCTCACGGTTCACAAAGAAGATCAATGTGAACATTCCGCTCGTTTCCGCGGCAATGGATACGGTCACGGAGGCGACCATGGCCATAACCCTCGCCCGCGAGGGAGGAATCGGGGTGATCCACCGGAATATGCCCGCCGAACGATCGCTGCAGGAAGTCACCTTCGTCAAGCAGTCAGAGGAACTCATCGAGCGCGAAGTCCTGTATGTCGAGAGTACGGCAACAGTCTCCGATGCCGAACGCATCATGAACCAGTACAGTATCGGCGGTGTCCCGGTCATTGACAAGGGGAAGATCATCGGCATTGTCAGCCGGCGCGATGTCCGGGCAATCGTGCAGAAGCGCGGGGACGAGAAGATTACCGCGATCATGACAAAGAAGCCCATCGTCGCTGATGAGGACATCACCGCTGAGAAAGCGCTCGAGATCATGTATACCAACAAAGTCGAGCGTCTTCCGGTCGTGGATAAAAAAGGTAAACTTGTCGGGATCATCACGATGCAGGATATCCTTGAGAAACGCCAGTACCCGCTCGCGTGCCGGGATGCTGTGGGAAATCTCCGGGTAGCTGCAGCAGTCGGCCCATTCGATTTTGCCCGGGCTGAACTTCTCGACCAGAACGGCGTGGATGTACTTGTTGTGGATACCGCGCACGGGCACAACATGAGAGGCGTGGCAGCAATCAAGGACATCAAGGGCAGCATGAAGGCGGAGGTTGTTGCAGGCAACATTGCGACAAAAGAAGCAGCCCTTGCCCTGCTCGATGCCGGCGTTGACGGGTTAAAGGTAGGTATCGGCCCGGGTTCTATCTGCACGACCCGGATCGTTGCGGGAACCGGTGTCCCGCAGATTACTGCCGTTGCACAGGTAGCAGATGTTGCCCACTCTGCCGGTGTGCCGGTTGTCTCGGACGGAGGCATCCGGTTCAGCGGCGATGTGGCAAAAGCTATTGCAGCGGGTGCAGACACCGTCATGATGGGCAGCATGTTTGCCGGGACAGACGAATCCCCCGGCAAAGTGATCAGCATGAAAGGCCGGCGCTACAAGCAGTACCGGGGCATGGGATCGCTCGGGGTCATGAGCAGCGGGGAATCGAGCGACCGGTATTTCCAGAAGAAAGGTATCGGGAGCACGAAATTCGTGCCTGAAGGTGTCGAGGGTGTTACCCCTTACGTGGGTCATGTCCACGAAGTCATCTACCAGCTTGTCGGCGGGCTCAAGTCGGCGATGGGCTACACCGGTTCAAAGACCATCGGGGATATGCACACGAATGCACGGTTTGTCCGGATCACGAATGCAGGCATGACCGAGAGCCACCCGCACAATATCATGATCACGGATGAAGCGCCCAATTACCGGCTCTTCGAGTAACCTTTTTTAACACAAAGTTTATTCTCCCGCAGGCATCAGTCATCGTGTGGATATTTTCATTCTCCGTCACGGCAAGGCAGAGACTGCAGGCAAAGGGATGCCGGATGGCGACCGCCATCTCACCGTAAAAGGCAGGGAGGATATCCTGGCCGTTGCACGGTGGCTGGCATCGCAGGATTACCTGTTCGATGTCATTGCTGCAAGCCCGCTGGTCCGGGCGCAGGAAACTGCAGCTATAGTTGCCGACACTCTCGGGGAGCCGGCTCATGTTGTAACCTGGCAGAACCTTGTCCCGGGAGGAGACCCGGATTCGGTCTGCCGGGAGATCAGCGGGTTAGCGGAAGACAACCTGATCCTGCTCGTGGGTCACGAACCACTTCTCTCAACGCTCATCAGCAGGATCATTACAGGGGAGGAAGGGGCAGGCATCATCATGACCAAAGGCGGGCTCGCAAAGATCCGGAATTTTTCATATGCAGAGCGGCCTTCCGGCGAATTACACTGGCTGCTCACCGGAAAACAAATGGCTGGATTGAACCGGTAACGGGCACTGCCGGACAACGCGGAAACATCGTGTTCATCACATTATTTTACCCGGGTTTTATCACCAGGGCACCATGGACAGGAATTTTCAGCTGGTCTATCCTCATTCTGTTTCGTTAAGGGTAAACTTCCATGAACAATACCGCGTTCCGGGTCGCAGTTCCGGCGGGCATGACAGGCATTCGGTTATTACCCGTGCATCGATGGTCCGGGCAAATACAGGAAACTCAACCAGTCCGACAGGCTTGCAGGCAAAGGGCGGCAACTTCTTTCGTTCGCGTGCGGCCTGCACCCGGCAGGTTCTGGTATTGAGCACCAGGGTCTTTTGATCCGGACGTTGGATCTCATACTCGTTGACATGGCTGAAGAGCCGGTTTTCAAAAGCGATCTGCAGGGCATCCAGTCCCCCCTTTTCCGGAAGGCCGAGACGCTCCTTTATCCGCCGGGCTTCGATTGCTGCGTACTCTTTCCAGACTTTGCAGTCAAGGGCAACTGCAACATCCATACCATATTCCTGTTCAACTGCCTGGAACCAGAGGCCATCGATGGCCAGCCAGTTCCTGGCCGCATCGTTCAGCTCTTTTGTACAGTCTTCCGGAATCAGCGCCATGGAAAGACGCTGGAATGTTCAAGGGTAAAAAGGTGCGGGTTGGCACCACAATTTCCGGGTTGTTCTAACCGGTGACATGATTTTCATCTGAGATCTCATCACCAGTACTGCCGGACCCTCCTGACCCCCCACCCGCGTTTAAAAAAAACCGGCCACAGGGTCCCCATCAACACTCCATTCCCATCGAAAATGGATATTTCATTCAATGGTCTGACAGGGGGTGACCATTTCCCCTTTCCGGAAACCAGTACCGGATCGCAACACCCAAAAATTCCCAGGCCCAAGAGAGTACTCATGGAAGATGCTGACCGGTATCAGAGGGCCACGTTTGCCGCCGGCTGTTTCTGGGATGCAGAAGCATCCTTTCGCAGGATGAACGGAATTGTTGCAACTGCGGTCGGGTTTACCGGCGGGAAACCTGCCGATCCAACGTATGAACAGGTGAGCGAAGGATCAACCGGACATGCGGAAGCCGTGGATATCATCTTCGATCCTGCGGTTGTTACCTGCGATCAGCTGCTCGACGCATTCTGGAATATACACGACCCGACACGGCAGGAAGAGCAGGGGGACTATACCGGTCCCCAGTACCGTTCCGCGATCTATTATCATAACGATGAACAGAAGGAGGCTGCACTTGCATCCCGGAAAAAGGTACAGGAGACGGGCAGGTTCGGCAACAGGCAGATCGTTACAGAGCTCGTCCCCGCGACCCGGTTCTGGCCGGCCGAAGAATGCCACCAGCAGTTTTACGAGAAGTGCGGGCAGGGATACTGCATCAGCCGTCAGGCAGATGAGTAAAAAAGCACGCTACGGTCATGCCGGTGATAATCATCCACTCCGTTCCGGCACCTGTTGCAGTTCTGTCATTTAACCCCGGGGTACAACATACGCACCCGGACTATTTTACCAATATAAGTGCACGAGTAACCGATTCCTGATCAGAGTGTGTGGCAACCGGAAACCTGCCATGCACTCGTTTCCCCGCTGAAAATCCGGGAGGGGCCGTTGACCGGATCGCTTTCCCCGGAAGACAGCCCCGTCCGGATCCATGGCGAAGGTGAAAAACCGCAGGCTGCGATCATGCCCGACTGCACACGGGCATGATCCACAAGCCGCAGATCAGACCATGACGACAGGTATCCAAAGCCCCATCTCTGAAGTATAAAACGAGCAGGAACAAGCATTTCTTCAAAAGAGACCGGTACCGGGATTTTTCCCGGCACAACCGGCCTTGACGTTTCCTTTACATTCCCAGGATATTCTTTCAGCCGTTTATGGTACATTCCCATAACTGAACTGCTGGATACCCGGGGGGAATGATCCCAAAGCATCTTCCGGGTCTTACCTGCGGCATTGCTGGAGCCTGCAGGGAAAAATCATATCACCGCAATGGTGAAAAATAAAGACCTCCTACACTATCCGGTATCTAAAAGGAAGTGTGCATGAATACCAACAGCTGGTTAAATCCCCTTCTTGAAAAAAAATGTTCTGGTACGGAGGGTTGCGGGATATTTGCCAAAGCAGATATCAGAAAAGGCGAGAGGCTCGCCATATTCGGGGGAAAGATCATGCTGATCGATGAGATGTACGAGATCCCTGCTGCCATGCAGAGATTTACCATGCAGATCGAGGAGCGTTTTGTTCTTGGCCCTGCCAGCGCCGTTCCGGAAGATACGGATTTTTTCAACCACAGCTGTGACCCGAACTGCGGTTTTTCCGGCCAGGTTTTCCTGGTAGCCATGCGGGATATCAATGCCGGAGAGGAGATCACCTTTGATTATGGCATGACCGTATCAGAATCCGTGGGAAGCGACATGGTCTTTAAAATGGACTGCAGGTGCGGGTCTCCCCGGTGCCGGAAGACTATAACGGAAGACGACTGGAAGATCCCCGAATTGCAAAACCGGTACAAAGGCTATTTTTCTCAATATATCCAGGAAAAGATTGAGAGGATGAATGATAATACATCCGGGAAATAATACGAACGGAAGTTGCTCTCCCGGAAGATAACAAAGATGATTCGTTTGTACAATAATTAAAAAAAAGGCGGGGTTACCGGATCTTCGTTCCCGGCTCAACCGTTTTCAGGGGTGTCAGGAGTGATGCCGCATCGCCGGCTGCGAGGATCATACCATTACTCTCGACACCGAAGATCTTTGCCGGTGCAAGGTTCGTTAAGACAACGACATTCTTCCCGACCAGTTCATCCGGTTTGTAGAACTGGGCAATACCGCTTACGATCTGGCGGGTCTCGCCACCGATATCCACCTGTAATTTCAAAAGCTTGCTCGATTTTGGGATCGCTTCAGCGGCGAGTACTATTCCTGTCTTCATCTCAACCTTTGCAAATTCTTCTATAGATATGGCAGGTGTTTTTTCCATTTTTCTGTTCGCCTCCGCGACACGTTTCTGGAGAAGGGCTTCGAGATCTGCTACCAGAGTATCTTCCATTTTGACAAAGAGCGGGACCGGCGCTTTGAGAGATACCTCGGGCACCGGGTGCAGAGCATCGCTGACCGGGTGCTGTGCAACGGGGTCAGAGAAGCCCAGCATCTTCCAGCACCGTTCAGCTGCATCGGGCATCGCCGGTTCTATAAGGAGGGCAAGAGCCTTGGCAATCTGGATGCTGTTTTTGATCACCCGGGCTGCTGCTGCCCGGTCGGTCTTGATGAGCTTCCACGGTGCATTTGTCTGGATGTAGGTATTTCCAAACGCGGCGAGCGCCATGATAGCATCAACTGCACCCTTGAACTCGTAGTCCCGCATCAGGGTATCGACATTGTCAAGGGTCTTCTCGATCTCCGCAGTGATCGCGGGATCGACCGGACCCGGGGGAATGCCATCGAACTCTTTCTGGGCAAAGAAGAGCGTGCGGTACACGAAGTTGCCAAGGATATTGACAACCTCGTTGTTGATCCGCTCACCGAATACCTTCCACGAGAAGTTCAGTTCCTTGGTATGGCTCGTGTACGCGAGCAGGTAATACCGGAGGTAGTCGGCAGGCAGGCCCTTGTCGAGATAGTCGTCATTGGTCCAGACCACGTAGCCCCGTGACTTGGAGAACTTGTGGTCGTCGACCTTGACCATCCCGCTTGCTACCACTGCGTAGGGCACACCGTAGCCGGCTCCTTTCAGGAGCGCCGGCCAGAATATGCTGTGGTGGTAGATGATGTCGCCTCCGATAAAATGCGTAACCCGGTTTTCGCCGCACCAGTAGCGTTTCCAGTCTTTGCCGTTCGCCTTTGCCCATTCCTCGGTAAAGGCAATGTAGCCGATGGGAGCATCCACCCAGACGTAGACCACGAGGTCGTCGCGGCCCGGGAACTTGACACCCCATTCGAGGGTCCGGGTAATGCACCAGTCATGGAGTTCGTCCCTGATCCAGCCGATGGCATAATTCTTCGCATTGGTTGTCCCCCGGACGGTATCGAGGTAGGGGAGGAGAAAATCCTTGAACTCCGAGAGTCTGAAGAAGTAATGCTCCTGGTCGCGGAACTCAGCTTTGGTACCGCAGACTTTGCAGACCGGATCCTTGATCTCACCGGGCTCAAGGTGCTTGCCGCAACCCTGGTCGCACTCGTCACCCCGTGCCGGCTTGCCGCAGTGGGGGCAGATCCCTTCCACGTACCGGTCGGGCAGGAACCGCTTGCATTTCGTGCAGTAAGCCTGGTGGACAACCTGCTTGTAGATATAGCCGTTCTTCTCAAGTTCGGCAACAATCGCCTGCGCCCGGTGGTGGGTTGCCGGGTCGTCGGTCATACCGAAGCGGTCGAACCTGACTCCCATCCGTTTGAAGGTCTCATCGAAATGCCTGTGGTAGCGTTCCGAGAGCGCCCGGGGGGAGATGCCAGCTTCTTCGGCGGAGACGACAATCGGTGTCCCATGGTTGTCCGAACCGCAGACGAAGAGAACCTCTTCGCCTGCCCGTCGCATGTAGCGGACGTATGCGTCGGCAGGGACGTACGTTCGCAGATGGCCGAGATGGCAGGGGCCGTTGGTGTACGGCAGCCCGCAGGTGACGAGCAGCGGTGGCGGATTCATCAGTACTTTTTAGATGCTTATGAGTAATAAGATCTCTACATGGTGAAACGGCTGAATCTGGCAACGCGGGCATTCGGTGCGGAACCGGGCATGCCGGATGTGGCCGCACTTGCGGCATGGATACAGGAACACCGGGGAAGAATGGCAGATATCACCACGTACCAGCTTGACCGGACGCTTGCACCGCAGATTACTGCAGGAATCCGGACAACCTGTGCCGGCGGGAGATTTTATACAGACCGGATCCGGGAGTGCATCAACGGTATTGCTGACAACAGGGCTGTTGGCGAGCTCTATCTCGATACCCCGGCACTCGTCGAAGACGCGGCCGGCATCGTAGTGCAGAAAAAAGGCGCATGGTGTGCCCTGCCCGCACCCCATGTTCTCGGTATCACCGATTCCTATTACGAGGACGAGGCTGAATGGAGCGATGCCATCTGCGGGATATACCGCACCATGATGCGGACCATGCGGGATACCGGGGTTACCGGCCACATCCTTCTCTCGGATACCCTGGAAAATGCTGAGCTGGCTGCACTATCCCGGCAGAACGTCTTCTTCTACCAGCCGGAACCAAGCCGGGAGAGCCTTGCAAGACTGATGGAGCACCAGCGGCAGGTGGCTTCCCCGAAAAAAAACCTGGAAACCGTTTTCGATCTCACCGATGAATACACGCTCCAGAAGATCTTCATCATCGACCCGGATCCCGGATCCATTGATCTTGCATTATCGCATCTCGATCCGGATCAGGTTGTCTGCGGGGGCTACAGCACAGAAAACACCGGGGATTACTGGAAAGACCTGGTCACGGCAGCAGTGTACGAACGCTGATCTTTTTTTAGAGGTACTGCTGCCCACGGGAGTAACCCCGCAACAAAAAAAGTATTGACTGCGGTTATCCCGACATCAGGTGGGTTACCGAGGGAATGCTGATCTGGTCATAGTAGTTGACCGCATATCCATCGGGGAACGTAATAGTCGTCACGGCCGGGGAGAAATCCGGGGACACCAGCGGGGCGAACCAGTAGGTATTGAGAACTGCCCGGGCGTGCTCAAATGAAACCGGCGGGGTTGCTTCCCAGGTTTGTTTACTGTTGGCGGGAGTTACGGTTGCAAAGGACGGGATCATAACGTGAGCCGATGAACTGGTTGCACGGGTAACGGTTACCTTCCGGGAGCCCCCGTCATCAAACGCCGACTGGAGCTGGGCGGCAGGGTCGGCAAGACGGAAGAAAACCGCCGTCTGTTCAACAAAAGAGAGATCATAGGATATGTCCACATCGGCATCGCCATTTCCCGCGATGGTGATGCTGAGGGATTTCATGGTAAAGGCTGATGCCGGCATAACGGCGTATGCCAGAAGGATCAGACCAGTAAATACGAGATAGATATTTTTCATGGTTAACGGTGTTGAAAACACGAGGTTAAAAATTCGGTGGATGGCAGGAGTTAACATTATCACCGGGACTATCAATGGAAACGGAGTTCAGAGATTGAGCTGCCATCGATTATCACCGACCTGACTTTTTCGCTTTTGTATAGCCCGTGAAAAGGCCCGGACATGAAAATTCCAGGAAATTTCTGAAGTAAAAAAAGAGAATACCGGCTTCTCATTCCCGGCGAGTGGCAAAGACCAGTACAGCACCAAGAATACCGGCAATAATTACCGGCAGGACAACCGGAGACCTGGCAGTCGGCACCGGGGTTGATGCTGACGGATTCATGGTAACGTAGATATCCACGGTCTCACCAGCGCCGGGCTGGCGGGGGACCGTCCCGGTTGCTGTTGTGTAACCTTCCTTCGTCACGGTGAATGCTGAATAGGGCGTACCGGTCACCGATACCGGAACGGTCAGGATGCCGTTGTGCATGAACCCAACCGGCGTGGAATCAAGGGTGACTTTGGCTCCTTCAACCGTGCAGTGGATGGCAATATATCCCTGCCCGCTTCCCGGGGGGGACACGATGGTTGTCGGGACCGTGGTTGCTGAGGAGACAGGAACGAGGGATACCCAGACCCCGGTGGTCTGGCCCTTTGCAGGAGCCGCCGGCAGGGACCCGGAAGCAGTGAGATACCCGCTCTTTTCTACCCGGTAGGTTGTGTAGGGTGTGCCCGTTGTATAGACCGGGACCGTGAGAATCCCGCCGGAGATTGCCCCTTTGTAGGTCGAGTCAAAATAGACGGAGGCCCCGTCAACACTCTCGTGCACGGCGTACCAGCCCATATCCCCACCAATGGGAGCAGAGGATGTTGTCGGGACGGTTGTGGCAGTTGTGGAGGTTGTGGTAACCGGGTTGAGGGTTGCGTACAGGTCAACCGTCTCACCATCGGAGGGCATGCGGGCAATGGTGCCCTGGTACGTCACATACCCGTTCCTGCTGATCGTAAACGTGGTGTACTGGGTCCCGGTAGTGGCGACCTCAAAGGATTTCTCGGTAGTCCCGCTCATCGTGCCCTGGGAGTTGCCATTGAAAGATACCGAGGTATCGGCAACATTGGCATGGACTTTGAGCCATCCCTTTCCGCTGCCTGCAGGTTTTTCCGTGAGCGCAACGGTGATCGTGATATCCGAGGTCTGGCCGGGTGCCGGTGCCTCGATGGACCCGGACTTATCATAATAGCCGGCTTTCGTGATCAGGTAGGTCGAATACCCGCTCTCGTACGGGATTTCGAGAATTCCTTCCGTGATCGTTCCTTTCACCGAACCATCGACTGAAACCTGCGCCCCGTTTGCTGTGCAGGCCGTGGATGATAACGAATCGCACTGGAAAACAAGGGCAGTTCCGCCCCCGGGAAGGACTGCTGATACAGGGAAAACAAGAAGACCGGTTATGGCGAGCAGGAGTAGTATGAGACTTTTGCTGTGCAGGTTCATGACATCACTATTCCGTAATTACCGGGAATGTGGGTCGGATTTGTATAAGTAGTACATGACGATGCGAAGCGATTACGCTGACTGCGAATGGAATTGCCCGGAAGTCTTCCATACGGCCCGGAAAAAAAGGGAGGTGACTGGGCTTATTATACGCTCATCGTATGGGAAACTGCCGGCATGGACAGGGAATTAATAAACGTCTCCTGGTATCCGTCCGGGAAGGTGATGGTTGTCACCTGCGGAGCGAAGTTCGCCGAGACGAGCGGGGCAAACCAGTATCTTTTCAGGACTTCCTGTGCCCGCAGGAACGAGATCGCGGGAGTGGTAAGCGTCGTTGCCCCGTTGTTCCGGGTGACACCTGCATAGGAAGGAACAACAATATCCGCAGAGGAATCCGTAACGCTGTTCACCGTAACTTCCCGGCCCGTGTTGGATGCAAAGGCTTTCTTGACTTCGGTAGCAGGATCGGCCATCCGGAAAAAGACCGCACTCTTTTCAAGGAAATTAAGATCGTACTGCATGTTGATCTGTGCATCCCCATTGGGGGCGAGCGTCACCGTAAGTGACTTTGCCGTGAATGCCTGAGCGGGCATTACTGCGAATGCCAGAAGACACAGGCACGCCAGAATAAGGTAAACCCGTTTCATAGCTTGTCTGGATCAGCGTTGTCAGTTCAAGATTATATGCTTCGTGCTTTTTAAACGGACAAAATCCGGTTTACCGCATGGAATCAGTTGGATTCAGCTACCCTGACGAATTCATCGAAATGACGGCTCTTCTTGAAAAGCCACCAGGTGAACCGCTCGATCACCGTGAAATTGAATGAACCCCCGGCTGCATTCGGGTGACCCCCGCCACCAAACTCGCGGGCGATGATGTGACTGATCTGCGGCACGGAACGCAGCGAGAACTTCCCGTCCTTTCCTATGATCACTTCGATATCCGTCTTCTTCTCATTTCGGATGAAATGGGCAGTCTCGCTCGGGTACCCGTACAGCGGGGCGAAAGCGATCCGGTATTTTTTCCCGAGAATGGTTGTATGGTTCAGACTCCGCTGCATCATCTCATCCATCTCGGCTTTGATCTCGCGGTACTCCCGGTCGATCTGCCCGTCACTGAATACGCCCCGGATGAGGCAGTCGCGGACATGATCCCGGTTCTTCTTGCGCTGGAGCACCTGGCCGAGAACTGCCGAACGCGGGTCAGCATGCTTCCAGAGATCGTAATCGCAGACAACCCGTGCGATCTCCCCGGCCACAGGATTCTCCGGTGCAAAGTCGCGGGCGACAATGCCGGTTGCACAGACCGAGGTATCGATATGGAGCAGAGAAATTGCGCCTTCGATCTTCTTCACCTCCTCGTCCCGCCACCGGTGATGGTCCCGCCATTCGACAATCCAGCCGTTCTTTTTTGCCCGTGCCGCAGTATCTTCGGTCTCGCGATGGTACCCGAGATCGGAGATGGAGAGCAGGTCGCCTTTCCCCTCGCAGGCTGCAACGAGCGAGAAGAGCTGAGAGAACTTCCCTACAGAACTCCAGATGGTAAATACCCCGTCCGTGCCGAACTTAATCCGGTGGATGGCATCCGCTCCCACGGCGTCAAGATCATTATGTGTCAGGTGAACCACGTGGGCTGTGCGGCTTTTTACGGCACTCGCAAGCCCGCTGTCCCCGGCACCCTGGTTCGGGAGCGACATTGGTTAATACTGTCATCCCCGTATATAAAAAAAGAACGGGAGGAAGTAAAACCTGCCAAACCAGATCATTTATTAGTCAAAAGTGACAACACTATAGTCCTGCCCTAGTAGCTCAGCTTGGGAGAGCGCTAGACTGAAGATCTAGTTGTCGCCTGTTCAAATCAGGCCTGGGGCACTTCTTTTGTTGTTTTACGCCGGGAACCGTGGTATTTTCCTGCACCGGTTTTTTGGGATTCTGATTATGGATATACCGCCGGAAAATACGGCCATTCCGGCCCGCATCGGGTAAAGTATAATATCCGGCTCATCGTTATTTTTGTAACTGCTGACATCCTGCAGAGGATTCTTTCATGGACCTGTTGATTGCCAGTGCGAGTATCCTGATCCTCGCCATCGTACTCCTTTACATCGGCCAGCGTCTTAAGGTTCCAAGCATAGTCAGTTTTCTTATCATCGGGATGCTGGTCGGGCCATTTGGATTGCGGCTCATCACCAACCAGGATGCCATCGACACGTTCGGGAACATCGGGATAATTCTCCTCCTCTTCACGATTGGCCTGGAGTTCTCGTTCCAGAAACTCATGCGTTCCTGGAGGACGGTAATCATAGGCGGGACCGTTCAGGTCCTGGCTACCATCGTTGCCATTACCTTCATATCCCGGTATTCCGGCATGCCGTTCAACGAGGCCCTGATCTTCGGGTTCATCGTCTCCCTCTCGAGCACTGCCATTGTCATGAAGATCCTGCAGGAGAAAGGCGAAGTTGATACTATTCAGGGCAGGACGCTGCTGGGTGTTCTCATCTTCCAGGATCTTGCCATCATCCCCATGATGCTCATCACTCCCCTGCTCGTAGGCAGCGGGGGACCCGACATGAATGCGCTCCCTCTCCAGGTAGGAAAAGTCGCGTTCATCATCCTCATCATTATTGTCATGGCCCGCTGGGTAATCCCGGCGTTCCTCTTCCGGGTTGCCCGGGAGAAGAACCGGGAACTCTTCCTGATCACCCTTGCAGGCACCTGCATTCTCGTTGCCTGGCTGACCAGCGAGGCGGGACTCTCGTTCACGCTCGGGGCCTTCATCGCGGGTCTCATCATCGGGGAATCCGAATATAACATCGATGCGCTGGGCCACATCATCCCGTTCCGGGACGTCTTTGCAGCCATATTTTTCCTCTCGATCGGCATGCTGCTCAACACGCAGACGGTCTTTGTCGATTTCTATTACGTTGCAATGATGGTTCTCATCATCATCGCAGTCAAGATCCTGACCGGGATTGTCGCGGCGAAGGTCCTCGGCATGCCGGCCCGGGTGTGCATCTTTACCGGCCTTGCACTCTGCCAGATCGGGGAGTTCTCTTTTGTTCTCGCAAAGAACGGGCTCGATACCGCGCTCATACCGGAAGGGGTTTACCAGGTCTTCCTTGCCGGAGCCATCATCACCATGGCGCTCACCCCGTTTGCCATGAATGCCTCTCCCGCGGTGGTAGACCTGCTCTACCGGGTGGTCCCGGCACGGTTTTTCAAACATAAGGAAGCAGCGGGAGAGGAACAGGAGGAGGAACTCTCCGACCATATCATCATCGCCGGCTACGGTATTTCCGGCAAGAGCGTTGCCCGGGCAGCCACGATCGCCGGCATCCCTTACATGGTCATCGAGATGAACCCGGAGATCATCCGGCAGGAGCGCTCTTCCTTCCGCCCCCATTTCATGTTCGGGGACGCGGTCCAGGCAGAAGTACTGGAACATGCCGGCATCCGGCGGGCCCGTACCCTGGTTATTGTGGTTTCTGAAGAGGAGGCCATCCCAAGGATTATCCATACGGCCCGGCAGCTTGCCCCGGATGTGCATATCCTTGCCCGGACACGGCATATCCGGAATGCACAGAACCTGCTGGACCTTGGGGCCGACGAGATCATCTCTGAAGAGTTCGAGGCGTCGCTGGAGATTTTTTCCCGGGCACTCAAAAAGTACGGGATTCCCCAGGAGGAGATCGGCTACATCATCAACCGGGTCAAACAGCTGCGTACTGCCATGTTTACGAAGAGCAATGGCAGCGACGGGCAGCTGGAAGATCCTCAAATGTTATTCCATAACCGGCATGTTCATGCATTTACTATCGAGCCGGGATCTGAAGCTGAAGGAAAAACGTTCGGAGAACTGGATCTCGGAACAAACTTTGGTATCATGGAGGTAGGGCTTCGCAGCAAAGGAAAAACTACCGCAAATATTCCACCGGACCGGAGACTGGCTGCAGGAGAAGTGGTAATCACCTTCATAACGGACCAGACTGCTCAGGAACTCTCGCCGTTATTTGCACGAAAAAGCGAATAATGCACTTTTTTTGTGGGAACAACAACCACCAGACCCGTATACAGAGGGGGCCCCATGTGCACCACACTCATGAACAAACTGCACCACATTGCATGACCCGTGGTGCGATTTAAGAAAAAATAAGAACTCCCTCTCCTATTGTCTAGTACATACGACGGGGGATTGTGGTGCATGTCCGGGGAGTATGAACAGGTATACCGGGAAGCAGTGGACTTTCCGGAACAATTCTGGGGTGCGGCAGCCGAACACGTGCGATGGTATCAGAACTATACAAGGGTATTAAACCGGGATAATCCGCCGTTCAACCGGTGGTTCGAAGGGGGCCTGCTCAACTCCTGCTATAATGCCCTGGACTATCATGTGGAAAACGGGCTCGCGGACCGGATCGCCCTGATCTATGACAGCCCGGTTACAAACAGCGTGAGGAAGTACAGCTATTCCGAGCTCCGCGACCTGGTGGCGCGATGCGCCGGGGGGCTTGCACGACTGGGGGTCAAAAAAGGGGATCGTGTCGTCATTTACATGCCCATGATCCCGGAAGCGGTGATCTCCATGCTTGCCTGTGCCCGTATCGGTGCCATCCATTCGGTTGTCTTCGGGGGGTTCGCATCCAAAGAACTTGCAACCCGTATTGAGGACGCAAAACCCCGGGTGATCATATCAGCTTCCTGCGGCATCGAGGTAACCCGCATCATCCCGTACAAGCCCCTCCTCGACGGCGCAATAGACCTGTGCACCCATAAACCCTCTTCGTGCATCATCGTCCAGCGCCCGCAGTCCCCTGCCGTGCTCCGCGCTGACCGGGACATATCATGGGATACGGTAATGGCTGCAGAACCTGCAGACTGCGTGCCGGTAGCGGCAACCGATCCGCTCTACCTGCTCTATACTTCCGGGACAACCGGAAAACCCAAGGGTGTTGTGCGGGACAACGGGGGTCATCTCGTTGCCCTGAACTGGAGCATGAAAAATATTTATGGTATCCATCCCGGCGAGGTCTTCTGGGCAGCATCGGATATCGGCTGGGTGGTCGGCCATTCCTATATCGTATACGGCCCGCTGTTTTACGGCTGCACAACCATCCTCTACGAGGGAAAATCCGTAGGTACGCCGGATCCCGGCGCATTCTGGCGGGTGATTGCCGAACATAACGTCTCAGTACTGTTCTGTGCACCGACAGCATTCCGTGCCATAAGGAAGGAAGATCCCGGCGGGGATCACATCCGCAGGTATAATCTTTCCCGGTTCCGGATGCTCTTTCTTGCAGGCGAGCGGTGCGACCCGGACACCCTTCACTGGGCAGAGGAGCAGCTGAAGGTCCCGGTCATCGACCACTGGTGGCAGACCGAGACGGGCTGGGCGATTGGTGCCAACTGCGCCGGGCTTGAACTCCTGCCGGTAAAACCCGGTTCCTGCACAAAAGCCGTCCCGGGTTACGCGATCCGGGTACTGGATGCACATGGCGCAGAGGTTCCCCGGGGGGAGACCGGCAATATTGTCGTAAAACTGCCGCTTCCTCCCGGGTGCTTTACCACGCTCTACAACAACGACGCTGATTACAAAAAGACCTATTTCTCGGCCTACCCGGGGCATTATCTCACCTCAGATGCCGGGTTCATCGATGATGACGACTATCTCTGGATCATGGGAAGGACCGATGATATCATCAATATTGCCGGCCACCGGCTCTCCACCGGCGCCATGGAAGAAGTTCTCGCCTCCCACCCGGATGTTGCCGAGTGTGCCGTTGCCGGCGTTTACGATCCGGTAAAAGGGGAAGTGCCGCTGGGCTTCGTTGTGCTGAAAGCAGGGGCCGGTAAAACGCAGGAGCAGATAGCACCGGAACTGATCAGTATGGTCCGGCAGAAGATCGGCCCGATTGCCTCGTTCAAGGCAGCAGCGGTAGTAAAACGGCTCCCGAAGACCCGGTCGGGCAAGATCCTGCGGGGGACCATCAAGAAGATCGCTGACGGTGTTGCTTATACGGTGCCGGCCACCATCGATGATCCGGCAATCCTGGATGAGATTGCCGGGACCCTTCACAGCATGGGATACCCGAAGCGCTGAAATGCGGAATGGCAAAAACGATGAAAATAACTGGACGGTGCTCCCATGACTGCATACCCGCCGATTGCCATGCCGTCCGTCAGCCTCTTTCCAAAACCTCCTTACGATTTTTCCCTGAGTGCAGCGATCTTTGGCTCAGGTGATCCTTACATCCGTACTTTCAGGAACAACGTGTTCCGGCAGGTGCTCGCTTCCAGGAATGGGCCGGTACTGGCTGAGGTAAGGTCAACCGGCACGATCGATAATCCGGCATTATCGCTTGCACTCTTTTCCGACAAGCCGGTCAGCAGAGGGCAGGCCGGGGAGACCGCAGCGCTCATCACGTCCATGTTCAGCCTCCAGGATGATCTCTCCCCGTTCTATGCAGCCGTCAGGGATGATCCGGTCCTCGCTGATCTTACCGTAAAGCTCCGGGGAGTCAGGGTACCTGTCACCCCTACCGTGTTTGAAGCAGTAACCGATTCCATCATCGAGCAGCAGATCTCCTTAAAAGCTGCCCGGAGTATTGAGAACCGTCTTATCATGATCACCGGGCACCAGCTTGTTCTCGACGGCCTGACATACTACTGCTATCCGGAGCCGGAAGTCCTGGCACACACTCCCGACGATATCTTCCGTGCCTGCGGCCTCACCCTACGGAAAGGCGAGTATATCCGGGGAATAGCCCGGCAGATCCTTGACGGTGATCTCGACCTGGAGGGCTTTCGGATGAGGACGGATACGGAAGATATCATCAGCGACCTCGTGAAGATCCGGGGTATCGGGAGGTGGACTGCCGAACTCGCCGTCATAAGAGGGCTTCACCGCCCGGACGCGTTTCCTGCCGATGACGTTGCGGTCCGCAGGTTTATCTCGCGCTTTTACCACAACCGCGGGAAAGTCTCTTCTGCCGATGCACGCCTGTTTGCAGAGCGATGGGGGGCATACCGGGGATTTGCTGCCTATTACCTCGAAGTGGCAGAACTCCTGAAAATAGAACCGGGCAATGCCGGCAATACCCGTGCAGGTGACTGATCTTCCGCTCATAGCCCGGTATACGGCAGTTTTCGCAACCGATAAATAGGGTCATCATCTATCAGTGGATAAGAGGTGCAAATAGTTTGAGCGGATGGGATATTCCAAAGGGGAGAATGAGCATTGTTGCAGGGATTGCTGCGATCATCCTTGGGATCATGGCCCTTATCTTTCCAATGCTTGCATTTTCCGTCATTGAATACATCTTTGCGATCTATGCGGTCGTGATGTCTGCGAGCCTTGTCATAACCGGGGCAGGGCTGCAGAAGAAGAACCGGACCCACGGGTTGCTCCTCGTCATTGCGGGAATCATTGGCATCCTTATCGGGATTTCGGTTCTTGTTGCTCCGCGGGTTATGGCGATCACTGCCATGGACCTCATCGGTATCTGGGCGATCGTTGCCGGGGTGAGTGACCTCATTTTTGTGTTCACGTCGGCGAGCGGCCCGGAACGCACGATCAAGACGGCAACCGGGATTCTCACGTTTGCTGCCGGCGTATTTATCCTCGCTGCACCGAAGACTGTTGACGGTTTTGTCCTCGTAACATTCGTAGGAATATTTGTGATAATAGCCGGGATCCTCACGATACTTTTCGGTACGGCAAAACCCCCGGAAAAAAGGCCGGTCAACCATCTCATTTACAAATAAGGTTCCATTTTTTCTGCTCCGGAGAAATGATTTTTGAAACTATTGACGTTTTTTAGATCTTCGCCCCGCCTCCGGAGCACTCCCCCTTGCGATGACGACGTATTGCCGGTTTTGGGAAACGATACAATCCGGAGTTATCCGCTCATAAAAAGCCGCCGCGGAGGCGTCCCTTCGGGGGCGGCGGCATCTCTCTTAACGGGGGGTATAGGGGCGCGAGCCCCCATCATAGCAACATGAGGTTTTTAAACAGAGCATTTATTCTGAACTCCCGGTGCAGTCCCGTAGCTTATGGCTCCAGCATTCCTCAAACAACAGGGAAACATAAGCCGAAATCAAAAAAAGATTTTATTCTTACAGGGAAAAACATGAGATAAATCAGGAGAGACGACCGGTTATGGACCTTTTTGAAGATCTCGACAGGGAGAATAAAAAAACAGAAGAAGAAATCCGGAAAGCCGAGATGCGAGGAGAGATTGGAAACCTGACAGAGGAGATCAACCGTACCGGCCGTGACATCTCACGCGGACTGCAACACGAGGGCGGGAAGCCTCATGAATCCGGGGACGATACTGAATAGCTGATCCTGCGGGTATTATTTTCCCAGGAATTTTTCAATCCCGACCTTGAGTTCCATGAGGGTTACCGGCTTTTGCAGCACCCCGAGTTTTGGATCTTTCAGCAGGGCCATTTTCTCATCGACCGAAGGGGATGCCGTAAAAAGGAGCACGGGAATATCCCGTATCTTGAATTCCTCGCGGATCTTTTCCAGCACTTCCCAGCCGTTCATGGGAGTCATCATGATATCCAGGAGGATGAGATCCGGCGGGTCTTTCTGAATGCGTTCCAGTGCTTCCAGCACATCCGGTACGAGGATCGGTTCATACTCGATCCGCCGCAGCAGGATTTCCATCAGTTCGAGGATCGGCTGGTCATCCTCGATCAACATGATTTTACGCGTCATGAGGTGCCTCCTTAGGCAGGTTAACGATAAATGTACTTCCGGCGTTTACGGTACTCTCCACGAGAATATCTCCCCCATGCATCTCGATAACCTTCTTTGCGATTGACAGCGAGAGCCCGATCCGGTCATATTTACGCGATAACTTTGTAGCATCGGCAAGCTGGAACGGTTCAAATATGGAGGCTAGTGCGGTCTCCGGTATACCAACACCATTGTCCTTAATGGAGATAAGATGATGAGATCCATCTGCCGCGGGCCGGTAACCGACCCGTATTTCACGCGGGGGTTTTGAGTAATTCACGGCATTCGAGAGGAGCGATTCAAAGACACTGTACATGCGGTCTTTATCAGCGGTGATCATAAGATCCTCCGGGATGTCGACCGTTATCTCTGCCTTTGCCAGGTAGCCCCCGGCATCGATAACCGACTTCATGAGCTCCGAAAGGGAGAACCCGGAGTAGCTGGGCTGGAGTTTCCCGCTCTCCAGTACCGAGAGTTCCAGCATCTGGTTGATGATCACACGCTCCCGGTCCACGCTGGCAAGACACCGTTCAAGGATCTTTTTTGTCTCGTCCGTAATGCTGAACCCGGCAGGATCGGATATCAGGAGGTTGAGGTACCCGAGTATGGGCTGGAGGGGTGTGCGCATCTCGTGGGCAACGGTAATGATGACACCCCGCCGGCGTTCATTGTCCAGCCGGATCTTATCTTCCAGCTTCTGCATTTCGGATATGTCCACGATGTTGATCATCGTTGCCGTTTTACCGATATGCGTAACGGGTATTGTAAAGAATGAACCAATCCGTTTCTGGTTCTCTTTTGTGATGAAATGGAACTTCGCATTATCCGGACCCGGGGAGGTCTTATTCCACCCGGCACTGAACCCAAGGAACCGTTCACGATCAGCCGGGTCGATGAACTGCATAAGGTCTTTTCCCATGACCTCGGCAGGCGCGAACCCCGAAAAGGCCAGAAACGCCGGGTTGGAGAACCGGATCTTCCCCTCCTGGACAATGACAATGCCGGTCGGGGAGTGCTCCGTGAGCTGCCGGTATTTCATCATATTATCATTGTTTGACTTCTCGGCAAGCTTCCTTCCATTGATGTTGATCGCAGTGCAGCTGAACATTTTTTCATCAATGGCACTCCAGGACAGGTTGACCCAGCAGGCATCCCCTTCTTTTGTAGTAAAACGCGTCTCGAAATCCTCAGTACTGGTCTCATTCTGTATCCGTTCCAGGAAGCGTTCTTTCTCGCGGGGATTATGGAGCAGATTAACGAGATTAAGGGACCGGAGTTCGTCATGACCGTAATGGAGCATGTCAAGGAACCGGGAATTCGACTGGATTATTGAAAAATCCTTCCGGTTGAACAGCACGATCCCCAGCTGGGAATGTTCAAACACCGCGTGGTACTTGATCTCCCCGGTCCGGATACGTTCGATGAAATATGCAATGACTACTGCAACAATGACAAATGCGACCGCCTGGGTGGTCACGCCGGCCATTGCCACGTAATCCGGGAATTTGAAATAATATCCCACGGCCTGGAAAGCAACCCCGCAGAGTGCGGCTATATAAATCCCCTTCCGGGGATAGAAGTACGCCGTATAGATTATCGGGATAAAAAAAAGGGGAGATACGGTAACACCGAGGGACTGGTAAAACGACAGGGCTGCGATCAGTATGCAGCAGAGCGAAAGGGAGAGGATGACAAAATAGCGAACAAGATCAGTATGAGAAACCGAAGAATAAAATTTCCGGGTTGCTGGGCTGAACTCCGATGAGCCGGTCATACGACAATCATTGTATTAGGACACTGACTATAAAAACAACCGGGTATGCACAGCGGGTTTCTGCCACGTTTAAGGATGCCGGAATAACCTGCGAATCAGTGGTTTATTATAACTGGCAGGGCAACCCGGGTAATGGATGCGGCCATATGTGGTTATCAATGCAGCAATGAGTGCCGACGGCAAGATCTCAACCCGGGAACGAAGGCAGGTGAAGATATCCGGCACCCAGGATTTCACCCGTGTTGACCGGCTCAAGGCCGGGTGCGATGCGGTCATGGTCGGGATAGGTACCGTTCTTGCGGATGACCCCTCGCTCACCGTCAAATCTGAAGACTGTCGCAGGATACGAATTGACCGCGGGACTGATGAGCACCCGATCCGCGTTGTTGTTGACAGCAGGGCACGGACTCCCCCGACGGCATCTGTCCTGCACAAAGGGCCGGGAAAACGGGTGATCGCGGTCTCAAAGCTGGCTGATGAGAACCGTGTCACCGAACTGAGGAACCATGCAACCGTCATTGTTGCCGGCGAAGAAGAAGTTGATCTCCGGATGCTCCTTATGAACCTGGCAGAACTCGGGATACAACGCCTGATGGTCGAGGGCGGCGGAACCCTGATCGCGGGCCTCATTTCAGCCGGCCTTGTCGATGAGATCTATACGTTTATCGGCAATATCCTCATAGGGGGAAAGGATGCCCCTACGCTCGTGGACGGGCCGGGCTGGGTAAATGAAACGGACTTCTGCCGGCTCATTCTCATCGAAGCCCATCGCATGGATAACGGGATTCTCCTGCACTGGAAAGCCGGGTTGCCGGAATAACCTGTTTTCAATTGCCCGGGGAAATCCTCACGAAAACCCTGGCACCATCGTTTCTGGATTTGTTAAAAAAAAGTGAACCGGGAATTTCCCGGTGAATCTTAACTCCTGGTTTTATAGGGAACAAGCTGGTCCATGACCTTATAAACGCTGCCGGATCTCATGGTGAGGGTCACTTCAGCCCGGTCGTTTCCTTTGGTGCCTTCGAGTTCCACCGTTGCACCCATGCCGGGTTTATCGACACTGCCCGTAACAACCGAACCGTCCGGGTGAGTGACCTTGACATCCATACGGGATACCGACATCAGCCCTTTGCCGCCATTGAACGCGGTAATGATCGTGGTCGAGTACGTGCCGGCCTTTTCGATGCTGATGCTGACTGCCTGGTTCTCAGGAACGACATCCGTTGTGGTTGGGACAAGGGAACTGGTAGTCTTTGCCGGTTGGGGGACGGTTGTCGCGATCGTTGTCGGGATCTCCGTGGGTGCCACAACGGGCGTTGTCGGGGCCGGCGCCGGGGCCGGTGCGGGCGCTGATGGGGATGTACAGCCCGCAGAAAAGAGCACAACTACGATGAGTGCAACTGCAATATACAGGAAAGTCTTCTTCATAAGAACAGTTCCGCCGCGTGAATATTTGAGGGTTCCTGTGTACGGCATGCATCCGTGCATGAGATTGCATTTCCCAAAAGTCCTTTTCAATCAGATGTTGGCAGAACCCAATCCTCATCTCCCGGAATGGTGAACATTACATCACGTATCTGGCAGTCATCGTCCTCGTATTCGTCTTCATCCTGATAGCAATCCGGCAGGTGGGCAGGTTCAACCTGAAGATCTGGCAGATTATGCTTGGCGGAGCCTTAGCGGTTCTCCTGACCGGCCAGATCGCACCCGCTGATGCACTCCGCGCTATTGATATTGACGTTATGCTCTTCCTCTTCGGTATGTTCGTTGTCGGGGAGACTCTTGTGCAGAGCGGGTTCCTTGCCTCTATCGCCCACCGCTTTTTTGCCCGGGCAAAAAATCCCGGCCAGGTTGTTCTTGGCATCCTCTTTGGCATGGGCATCCTCTCGGCACTTCTGATGAACGATACGACAGCCGTTATCGGCACGCCGCTGGTCCTTGCCCTTGCAGCAGGCCGTCACATCTCAAAAAAACTGCTCCTGCTCGCACTTGCCTTTGCCATCACCACCGGCAGCGTGATGAGCCCGATTGGCAATCCCCAGAACCTGCTTGTTGCCATCAACTCCGGCATGGCCTCGCCGTTTGTCACGTTCGCGCTCTACCTTGCCATCCCGACGCTTGCCTGTCTTGGTATCGCGTATGCCGTGCTCCGCTGGTTCTACAGATCGGAGTTCCTGCCCCGGGAATTCGAGGATGAGCCCGCGCAAAAACCCGATCCCCGGCTCGTCCTGCTGGCAAAAGTCTCGCTTGCAATCATCCTGCTGCTCGCAGCAGTCAATATCCTCGCATCGCTCCTGACCGGTTCCATGCTTGTCACCCTGCCGTTCATCGCGCTCGGTGCTGCCCTGCCCGTGCTGGTCTTCTCAAAGAGGCGCTTTGAGATCCTCAAAACAATCGACTGGTGCACACTTGTCTTCTTTGCCGCAATGTTTGTCCTGATGGAAAGCGTGTGGCAGACCGGCATCTTCCAGTCAATGATTGGCAGCGGCATGCTCTCTTCCATCCCGGCACTCCTCGCGACAAGCGTTGTCATAAGCCAGTTCATATCCAATGTCCCGTTCGTTGCGCTCTTCCAGCCGCTCGTGATGGAGGCGGGAAGCGGGACGGCCCAGCTCATGGCGCTTGCAGCCGGGAGCACGATTGCCGGCAACCTCACGATCCTCGGTGCGGCAAGCAACGTGATCATCATCCAGAACGCGGAGAAGCAGGGCGTGACCCTGACGTTCATGGAGTTCCTGAAAGTCGGGCTCCCGCTGACGGTGCTGCAGCTGATCGTGTACGCGGGATGGCTGATGGTGGTGGGGTAGGGGACAGCCGATCCCGGCCCTGCCCTGTCGTGATCGGACGTTTCCCGGTGGGTTCACGTACCGCGTAAAAATGTCCGCACGGCAGCGAGGAACTCGTCCTCTTTTTCCAGGTGGTGCGCATGGGATGCGTCCTCGAACACCGCCATCTGCGAGCCCGGCAGCATCTCCCGGTACCAGGCAGTCGCGGCCGGTGTTGCCTCATCGTACCGCCCGCAGGTGAAGAGTACGGGGATGGTGATCTCCCGGAGCCGGTCCGTGCAGTCGAACGAGCCGAGCGTTCCGGTACAGGTGAACTCGCTTGGGCCCCACATGTACCGGTACACCGGAACCGCGAACCGCTCCATCGAACGCATCATGCAGTCCGGCCAGGGATCCATCCGGCAGATATGGAGGCGGTAATATTCCATCATCGCGTCCTGGAACTCCGGCGATTCAAAGTCCCCGTCTGCTTCATGGCGGAGAATGGTATCGCGGGTTTTCTTTGGAAGTTCTCCCACGTACTGCCGCTGGTCGGCATTCCAGCGCGAGGCCGAGAGGCAGGGGCCGGAGAGGACCAGACGCTGCACTCCCGAAGGCCGCTTCCGCAGCATGTACTCCACGGCAAGCATGCTGCCCCAGGACTGGCCGAGGATGTGCAATGTATCGAGACCGAGAGCCTCCCGCACCTGCACGAGTTCTTCCACAAAGCGCTCAACCGTGAGAAGCGATTCGTCCGCAACCGTGTCGGAGTTCCCGCACCCCAACTGGTCGTAGAAGATGACCGGCCGTTCATCAGCGAGCCCGGAGATCGGGAGCAGGTAGTCGTGCGGTATGCCCGGGCCGCCATGGAGGACGAGCAGGGGCGTCCCGGGGCGGTCCGGGCCGAATATCCTGTACCATACCTTCCCGCCCGTGACGGGAATGGTGCCTTTGCGTATTTTTCCGGTCATGAATGGTTCCCCGGCCGTTTTTCGCTGGGTAACAACGAATGTCGTTTTATTCATTTAAAAGGGTGGGCGATGGTGGGTGAACGTGGTTGAAAATTGTTCTGAAACGTTTTTTTGGAAATTATTTTGTTGTGGAAAAATTTTGGGAAAAAATCCGTGGGAGTACGGTGAATTAATTTTTGCTGAGGGGGCTGGATCTCACAAATATTTTTGTTGATGAGCCAAGGAATCTTCAAAAAATTTATTGAGGCGCCGGGGCCTTGTAGCTCCTGCTTAAGGGAGGTATGTCCACCCTGGTACTCCCGTGGGTAGCGGGGAATAACACTCAACGTGATGGTGGTACGGGGCCGCAAACCTTGTACGTGCGAGGGCAGTAAACACCGGGCGACCTTCAACCGTTTGGGATTATCCGGCGATCGTGAGGCTTATCCGGATTAAACGCAGCCGGGGCTGACGCGGCTCCCTGGTTTTTCCCGTCATTCAACCTGTTCTTCTGCCCATGAGAGAACACCTTGCGCAAACCTGATCGCTTCGGTATATTCTTCTTTGGTTACCGGAGTGGCGATTCCCGGGTATCTCGTATCTGAAGCATATGAGGTAAGGGTGACTGCACCCCATAGCAGTTCAGGAATTGTGAGGCTATGCTGTTCGAGTCCCGAGAGAAGGGCATTGATATCATGAGTGTAAGGATAGGGGATTTTCCGGTTTACAAAAACGGCCTTAAGCGCTTTTTCTGCTGCCTGCTGGGCCTGGAAACAGAGATCTTCGTAGAGAACCCCCGGTGTCTTTGTTGAGGCAAGGGCAAGGGAACTCCGGGCCCGGGTAAGCCATTCTTTCGGGTTATCTGGCGATCGTCTTCTTCCGCTCATACATGACCCGGCCTTCCCGCACCGCGGGATATACGACACTGAATGGGGAATTTTTGCAATCCTCAACCTGCTGCGGTGTGACGATGACGAGATCGATTGACCGGGTGATTCCCCGCATCCGCTGGTAGATTATTCCCGCGAGTTTGCGTGCATTGTATCTGCCGGCCTTTATTATGAGAAAGTCGAGGTCACTGTGCGATCCGGGTGTTCCTCTCGCAGTGGAGCCGAAGAGGAGAACCTGTTCCGGATGGGAGGCCTCAACAATCCGGTTGACGATTTCCTTGATTTCGATCTGTCGGAGGGATGGTGTCTTTTGCATATATTCACCGGACCCGGAATCATGTTCCTCATCACGGTATTCGGCAGTCCTGCCCTTGATGAGTTCTCTTACGTTGTATGGTATCTTTGTCCGGGATTATTATAGGGTTTGCGTACAACCCGGGTGCCGGGCCGTTGCCATTCCGGTGGCCCCGGAGGTGCCGGACCCGTGCAGCGGACCTGTCACTGGTAGCAGATCCGAATGGAATCCAACCTGTCACGGATCGCGTGACCCGTCACCGGCTAAAGGGAATTTCGTGCTTTTTTACGACGGAGAATCCTCAATACCCGGCGTGAGACCCCCTGCCAAAACAGGGGTTCTTTTCATTTTCCCGCACTATTGCCCGTCAGGGAGGAGATCGGCCAGCCAATTGCGTCTATTAGCGCACTTTTCATTCTTCGACGGAGAAATTCCAATCGGGGCCCGTATAAGCCGATAAAATCTCCTCATAGCACCGTTTTCCGGGAATTCAGCATGTTCGGACAGGGCCGGGGGGGTTTCCCGGCAGGGCTCTCCGTCGGAGAATGGGTCTTGCGGGGATGCATCTTCCCGGGGGTATTCCGCAGGGATGATCTCCGAAGTGAAATCTCCTTCCCCGTCGGAGATTATCATCCGGACCCCCTGTTTGTGAAGAACCTCCGGTGGATCGTACTAAACAGGGGGTCGGTGAATCCGGGTCCGGGGCCGGATTGGGCTCCGTTCCGGAAAAAAAAGGGAACAGGGGGACGTATTGGGGCCGGATTTGGAGATGGTGTGAACTGCGAATACGGGGCAGGGTTTCCGATGGTAGCGGGGTGCCGGGGAGTGTTTGGGTTTTGGGAATACGAGTGGCCGGGGGGTTCCAGACTGAAACGGTGGCGGTGTTGAACCGGAAAACGGCTTACGCTAAGCGGGGCCCGGCTTGAACGAGTGAACATCCTGGTTTTGGGAATTTTACAACTTTTTTGGTTGCGCCGGGATCTGGCAAGAGGCGATGGGGAATCGGGAGAATGTAACGACCGGCAAAGAAAATTTCCGGTACCAAAAATCCAAATATCCTTTACAGGTTTTTTCCCAGAAGGGCTTTGACTTCGCGGGTAAGTACCGGCAGGCTGGTCTCTAGTACGCCCCAGACAACTTCGTCAGAAACGGTCGCGTACCCATGAATAAGCCGGTTGCGGAACGATACGATTCGCGATGAATTGCTGATCATGCCGGCAACCGCGGGGTCGTGCTGAATTGCCTAGTTGAGAGCCTCTCCGATAATTTCCAGCTGGCGCTCCACACCGGATCTCAAAAGGGGATCGTTCTTGTAATCCCCCAGAGTCTTGCCATAGATGAACTGTGTGATGAGGTTACACGCTTCCGCGATGTCGAAAAGATATTTCTTCGTCTCATGCGGCAGCATAGATCTCGACCTGCGTATCCTCAAGGGATTTGCGGAAATACGGGTTGCGGATCGGTCCCGGCTCCACGAGATCGACGGGGTGGTTGAGCAATCGTTCGAGATCTTCCGCGAGCCCAAAATATTGTTCGGCATGATCGGCAGGCTGCATCTTCTCGAACTCAACGAGCAGATCGAGATCGCTCTTCCCGGGATCGAACCGGTCACCGGTGGCGGAACCGAAAACTGCGAGGCGCCGGACCTTGCGGTATATGCATATCCGGGTAATTTCGTCCAGGTTCTGCTCGATAATGCGGTGCATGGGAGATCCTCGTACCTGATCCTCTTATTCTTAATAGAGTGGTGATCGTATTTCCTCATAGCGCTTGTGGATAACCAAAGCCGGAACCGGGACCAGACAAGGATGAAGGTTGAGTTGTGTCGTGAGAGCGTTCTGGTTCTGGGAATTTTCTGTGACGAGGGGTTGCGGCCAGGATGTGGCAAGGAGTGGGAGGGAACCAATAAATTTCGTCAGTGAATTTTTATAATAACATTATTTTAATATGAAAAATTACAGAAAGAGAGATTATGGGGCGAAGGAAAAAAATTACAAACCGGGATATCCAACTTTTCGGAGCCCTTATAGTCCTGATAATTGCAATAATTTCTGCTATTGCTGTCGGAATCGCCAAGTTATTGTCAGCCATATTCGCAAAAAAAGCAGTGACAAATCCGAGAACGAATGCAAATGCTCCTCCCATTCCTCCGGCCTTAAAGATAACTAACCCATCTTCCAAGAATAATGATTTGGCTGCAAAACATGTACCAATCTCTGAAAGTTTATTCGAATCAAATCATACGACAACGTTAAGCAAGGCTCTTTCGAGCCAAGAAGCAACAGAAACCGGAGAAACGATTGAAAATCCGATGACCTACTGGTCAGAAGAGGTTCATCCATATGATGAAGGAACCCGGAATCCTACCAATTCTCTTGCCGGTTTTGATAACGTGAATCTGCTAGAAATTGAGAGTATCCGCCCGGATATCTTAACCGCAAAGGCACCGTCTTGGCCAAAAATGACAATCACTCGGGAAGCTTACTGTGATCTCCCCGGTTCATTGAAAACCGTAACAGATCATCCCGATCTGGTATCTTGGCAACAACTCATTTCATCGAAGGTTCCAACGAAAGGAACCGTCCTCGTCCAAATTTCGGAACTCACACCGTTACTAGGGATTGAGAAAAGACAAGTTTTAACCCCGACCCAAAGTGCCCATCTAACATCGACCGCATACGATATCGGTTTTGCCTTAATACCCGATCATACCGTGTCAGGGACACCTTATAAAACAAAGGATTCTGTTGCAGTTGTCCAAATCCCAGATAAGAAATTGCACTTATCGAAAAATTTTCAAAGAATTGCTTTGATTTTCGAACTGGCTTATGCCATTTCAGATTCAGATGACAAAATTTCTGATGAGGATGAACGAATCCTGAATAAATTTATTTCCGGGCGCTCATCATTGAATCCATTTGAAGTTGAATGTATGAGATCACTTCAGCGAGTTCTCGAAGTCCAGCCACCATCGATATATCGAATCGGTAAAAGGTTGAATTCACACCTTAACCCGGATCAGAAAATAAAAATTGCAAATTTCCTTTCAGATATTGCTCTAAACGACGGGAAATTCTCAAAAAGCGAACAAAAATCAATGAGATCTGTGTTTAAAGCTCTAGAAATAGATCCTTCTGTTTCGGAAAAAATATTCAAGAAACTTCTTGTTCCCCCTCCTGAAGAACCAGTCTCGGTGATATCTTCTAAAAAATCACGGATTGGAGAAAAAATCTCTCCTACCGAAGAATTACCAGCATTCAAAATTGATGAGGAAAAATTACGGCAGCGGATACTGGAAACCCAGGAAGTTCAAGCCATTCTAGGGACTGTCTTCGAGCAGGAAAATATTGACGAAATAAAAATTACTCCTGAACCTGTTGTCCAGCCAACTGATCCAGTTGCCACGGAAAATGAAATAACGGAAAATGTCAATCTTCCTTTTTCTAATGAATCGCTAATGTCTCTCGATACAAAATATCTCTACGTTCTCAATGACATCATGAAAAAATCCGAGATGAGTCAGGTCGAATTCTCAATATTGGTGAAATCGCACAATCTTATGCCTCGGGGTGTTTTCGATGAGATCAATTCTTGGGCCGAATCTGAACTCGATCTTAACGATTATCTTTTAGAAGAGCGAGAGGATCGAATCATAGTTAATTTTGAACGATGATCTAGAGTACCAGGAAGATTTCCATGGGAAAAATAAAACCAAGGGAACGAGACGCAATTATCCAATCCCTGAGCGCCGGTGTTGTCCCGAGGATCGGGTTAGAGCATATCCAGGTTGGCAGAAAAAACGAACTCAATGCTATATTATCTGATTTAGACCGGGTGCGGGATGATGGGGCATCGATCCGGTTTGTCATCGGTCGCTATGGATCAGGGAAAAGTTTTTTTCTCAATCTCTGTCGGATTGTTGCCCTAGAGAAAAAATTCGTGGTAGCGCAGGCAGATATTACTCTTGAGAAACGCCTGTTTTCTTCAGATAATCAGGCACGCGCTCTCTATACAGAATTAATGCATAACATCGCGGTGCGTGCGAAACCCGAAGGGGGTGCTCTGCCGGGAATTGTCGAACGTTGGATCTCCGATCTTGATTATCGTCTCCGAAAAGAAGGCAAAAGTACCGAGGAAATTCTCCAACAGATCCCGCTAGAGCTAAAGGGTCTTCAGGAAATTGTAAGCGGTTATGATTTTGCAATGGTCCTCTGCAAATATTTTGAAGGGTACCAGCAGGGGAACGATCCTCTTATGGCAAATGCTATCCGCTGGCTTTCCGGAGAGTATTCGACAAAAACTGAGGCCCGGCAGGATCTAGGTGTCCGGAATATCATTTCGGATGAAAATGTCTATGCATACCTAAAGTTGTGGGCTCGATTTGTCCGGATGGCCGGATATTCCGGATTTCTGGTCAACATCGACGAGATGGGTGTATTATCCCACCGTCTCAACAATACCCAGTCGCGAAATAAAAATTATGAAGTGATCCTGCAGATCCTGAATGACTCCCTTCAGGGAAATGTATCGGGGCTGGGATTTGTTTTCGCGGGTACTGACGAGTTCCTCAAGGATCAGAGAAGAGGCCTTGCCAGTTACGAGGCTCTTGAACGAAGACTGATTGTAAAAAGCCAATTCAATGTCGCCGGGCTTAAGGATTTCAGCGGCCCGGTCATCGAACTCGAGAATCTCTCGAAGGAAGATACGGTCGTTCTTCTATACAATATCAGGAATGTCTTTGCTTCTTACGATCCGACAAAGTATCTCATCACCGATGAAGGTGTTAATGGATTCCTTACCCATTGTTCAAAGACGCTGGGATCTGAATTTTACCTGACACCAGGAGATATTGTGAAAAGTTATACCCAGTTACTTTCCCTCCTTGAACAAAACCCCGGAACGAAGTGGGAAACCCTTATCGGGAATTCCTGTATAGAAAGATCCCAGGATCCGGATAAAGTCCCCATCGAGGATGATGAAAAACCCGCCGAGAAACAACTTCCGGACAAAAAACCCGGAGACGATCTCGTTTCATTCAAGTTATAATTTTTTGCCAGGAAAAAAATGGGAAATCCTACCTACAGTCTTCTCCATCCCACACTTCAACGGACTCTTACCAAGATGCGTTGGGAAGAATTGAGGCCCATTCAAGTAGACGCTATCCACGCGATATTCGAAACCAACCAGAATTTGATAATCTCGGCAAAAACTGCGTCGGGGAAAACGGAGGCGGCATTCCTTCCGATTCTTTCCCGAATCGTGGATAGAAAAGGACCGGGAATATCAGCGATCTATGTCGGCCCTCTGAAAGCTCTCATCAACGATCAGTTCCAGCGCCTCGAAAAATTGTGTGAGCTTGCAGAGATTCCGGTCTTCAAGTGGCATGGAGATGTCGGCAGTAGCGGGAAGATAAAATTCCTGAAGAATCCTTTAGGTGTCCTTCTCATCACACCGGAATCGATCGAGTCCCTCTTTATAAATCACCCGAATGAACTGAAACGCTTGTTTGGATCGCTTTCGTTCATTGTTATTGACGAGATGCATTCATTCATCGGGAACGAACGGGGTGCACACCTGAAAAGTCTCCTCTCCCGCGTGAAACACAAGAGCCCACCCGGTGTCCGGCTCATCGGACTCTCAGCGACCTTCGGTGATAATGAGCTGGCAAAAAAATGGCTCATCCCTCGTAAGTCCGAATCGGTCACAGTCATAACGGATCCCGGCGAACAGAAGGAGATCAAGTATCTCGTCCGGGGATATGTCCCGAAAAAATTCCCCAACGAGAACGAACCTGAAGATGAAGATCCAGTTGTTCTTGATGTCGTGAACTATTTCTACGGAAAAACGGCTTTGATATTCGTCAACAGCCGGGAGCGGCTTGAACTTTACACGGATAAGACACGAGGCTACCTTGAGAGAAATGGAATGCCGGATATGTTCCGGATCCATCACGGTTCCCTCTCGAAAAGCGAGCGTGAAGAAACGGAAGATGCCCTCAAATCAAACCGGCCAACCGCTACATTCTGTTCCAGTACGCTCGAAATGGGAATCGATGTGGGAAATGTTTCCCGCATCGGGCAGATCGGCGCCCCGTGGTCTGTCAATTCCCTTAATCAGCGTCTTGGAAGAAGCGGCCGGAAAGACAGTGAAGCCTCCGAACTTATCATGTTCATTCCGGAGGGATTGCCAAAGGACGAATCAATTATCGACCGGTTGCATCCCGAACTTCTCCGAGCCGTTGCGATGTCGGAGCTGATGATCGAGAAGTGGAACGAACCTCCGCAGATAGATTTCTTCCATTACTCAACGCTGATCCAGCAGATTCTCAGCGTCATCAAAGAACACGGTGGAGTGACGGCCAAGGATTTGTTTGACACGCTTATCAGTAACGGGGCGTTCACCAATGTCCGACAGAGCGAATTTCTCCAGATTCTCCGGAGTATGGGAGCCGCCGACCTGATCGACCAGGACGACCGTGATGTTTTGATACTCGGCCTTGTGGGAGAAAGTATTGTCAGCAATTTTGAATTCTATTCCGCCTTCACCACCCCCCGGGAATTCAGCGTGATCCACAAGGGCCGAAAAATTGGCAGCATCCAGTCCACGCCCGACTTAGAAACCCGCGAGTTCCTGATTCTCGCGGGGCGTCGTTGGGAGATCCTAAATGTTGATTTCGAGAAAGAAGTGATCCTTGTCGAGCCATCAAAAGGAGGGAAAGTCCCAAAATATTTTGGTGGAGGTGGGGCTGACATCCATCGCCGTATCCGGGAGAAAATGCATGAGGTCGTACTGTCTGATATCATTCCGACATACTTAGACAAGAAGGCGCAGATGATGCTCAAGAAAGCTCAACATGCAGCCCGGAGCGCGGGGCTCGCCACCAATCCATTTGTAGTCGATGGGGCTTTTACGTACTGGTTTACCTGGACCGGTTCGGCAAAACACCGAACCCTTTTCACTCTCGGCCGGGAGTTCGGGGGGATGAAAGTTGAGGATGAAGAGATTGCATTGAAATTCAAGGGGGTCTCGCCGGCACAGATTCTTGAGAAATACCGGGCTCTGGTTGAGAATTGTCCTTCGCCCGAAGAGATTGCAGAGAAGTTCCAAGGGCGAACTAGTGAGAAGTACGATCAATATGTGCCGGAGAGTCTGCAGATTGCGGCGTATGCAAAGAGGTACATTGATACGGATGTTCTGGTACCGAAAATTGAGAGTTGAATATGAAAATAATCTGTCGCAAATGCGGTTTTGAAGATGAACAACAAATCGAAAAACGCAATGAGGCAAATAATGGTGTAGTCATCTTTTTGGACGCTTTAGGTGCACGGGAATTTTCTCTTGATGAATGTCGAACATTCATTTCTGATAGAGATGAAATTTTAAATCGTTCCAGTTTTATTTGGAATAAGTGGACATCGGAATTTCAAAAAGAACTCGATAAAAAATTGCCTGAACCGGAGATTGTGGCATTTCAGGATTCAATAATTATCTGCTTCGCCGAACAGTCCGGAAACTCCTTACCCCCACTTCTTGCGGCGGGTCAGTGGCTTACACAAATGATGACTCAAGCTATCTTTAAAGGAATTTTTTTTAGAGGTTCGATATCGGTTGGACCCTATATTTTTGATACATCCCCAAAAAATGTAACCGTGATGGGACCCGCCGTTTCAGATGCCTATCTCTATCACGACAAAGCCAAATGGATTGGGGTTATTCAAACCCCAAAATGTCAGAATAATTATCAATCTGTCATTGAATTTGATGCCAAAGAACGGAAAGAAAAACTGAATCCAAAATTTTATGAATTTCTATTCGTGGACTATCCAGTCCCATTTGGTGATGGGAAAAAAGAAAGATGTAATGCTGTATCGTGGCCTCATATTGCTTGTCGAGCAGAGAAAAAACTAGGAAATCCAATTATTTCATCCGTTTTATCCGAGGGAATGTGCAAGGAGTTAGATACTGCGATTAAGCAAAAATACAAAAATTCTCTAACGTTCCTACGATGGTATGAGAAATACATTTTTCCTAACAATTAAGAAAAACTAATAATCATTGTCGAATATTATCAACCGAAAAGTCAAAACGAATTGTTCTCGGATTACTTAGCCACAAAAGCTCAATTTTGTAATTCATCGCAATCATCCACCCCTCCGCTCATCCCCCCCTCCATTTATCCCAGCTCGGCCACAATACCGCAGGTAAAAAGTGTGCTCCCTCTACTGCACCCCTGCTCTCTTCATACCGCTCTTCACTCTTCTCTACCTCACGGCCCTGCACTTCCCGAACGGACTCGTAAAACCCGTCACCCCCTGGCACCCGCACCAGCTCCCGCCACCCGATCCGAAGCAACCCCTTCTGGCAAAAAATACTCAAAGGGCGACATCGCAAACCTCTTCAAGAAAGTATTCCGACAGGGCAACGAAACCTTCAACGCAATCGCACAAACCCCGGCACGCCGTCACAGGAAATCGATGAATGTTTAATATGAGGACACACCAACCTCACTCATAAGAAAACGCTTTTAGACGCTCTCGCACTCCTCCGACAGCACGAACCGGAACTCAAAAAGAGGTTCGGTGTTGCGAAGATCGGTATCTTCGGCTCATTCATTCGCGGAGAGGAACGACCGGAGAGCGATGTGGACGTCCTCGTTACGTTCCGCGAGGGGAAGGAGACCTTCGATAACTACATGAACTGCAAATTCTATCTCGAAGATCTCTTCAGGCGCAAGATCGATCTCGTCATGGACGGCGCGATAAAAAAACGGCTGAAACCCTGCATTCCCGGCGAGGTTGTCTATGCGTAAGGACGGTCCCAGTACCGCTGGCAACAAAAGTCAATCGCTACCCGAGAAATACTGCGTCGTCGAGACCTTTGAAATGAGAGTCACCGGTCACAACCCTGTGGCCACCGGACCGGGCAGTTGCAAGGATGATGGTATCGACAATCCCGCCTTTGAAACCTTCGCTCCTGAATTCCCCGGCAAGGATTGCAACAGGTTCCGTCACCGGAAGGACAAGGCTCCGTACGCCAATCTCAAAAACAACCTGGCGGATATTTTCCGGACTCTCCCCTTTCTGGTGAAGGAATTTAATCAGTTCGGTAAGAGTAATCGTTGACGTGAATAAATCAATACTCTCGTTCTCGATGTACTCATTCACGCGAGGATCTTCACCAAGATAGTACTCAACCCAGACCCAGGTATCAATGACGAATCCGATGGGAATCATCCTCCTCCCGGGTAAAATGACCGATGCCGGGTAATTTCCCGAACGAGGATGGCAGGTGCTTCCGCCGCTCCCGGATCAGGAACAGGATTGCCTGATCATACGTCTCGACACCGGCTTGTTCTTTGATTTTGTCAAGATAATCCTTGGCGTGAGGAGAAATCTGGATCGTTGTCTTCGGGGCTTTTCCCCTCCGATCGGGCAGCTCCTGATCCGGGGCCGGAAGAATTACCTGTGTCATGCTGTAGACTATAGCAGAAAACACAATAAAATTTTCCCTCATGAAAAACTCCCGGAGAATGCCGGGCCGATCGGGTGCAGGTGATCGAAGGCCGGATTATTTTCCGGCTGCGGCGGGGACTAATCCATCCCCCCATGGATAATTGCATTATCGAATAAAAAATTTGCATTCAAACCGGCTATTGAGAACTTCCGGAGAAACCGTTCCCCCACTACTTTGACCTGAAAAATGCTCTCCAACGGATTTAGAGAGGATTCGTAATTCTCCGGGATTTTTTATAATTTGTCAGCGGACAACGCGGCAAAACTCCCACCCTTTTTAATTCTTGAGATCTTTGCTATCTTTGCTCTCTTCACTACCCAGTTCCACGGTTTCTGCTATCTTTGTTATCTTCACGAAAGCCGGTGGAAAATTTCGGAGGATTTTTTTATCCATACTATTGTCCAGAATTTTCCCCGGGCGCCCGGCCATGAAGATGTAGGGTTATAACCCACCATAATCTCCAGAATATGTATGGTTGTAACCCATCACAAACCAACATTTATGTAGGGGTATGACCCTACACATCAGTGTGACAACGCTCTTTGAGCTGCTCGCTGCACAGAACCCGTGGTGGAGCGGCCAGCCATTCGATTCCGGCCGGGAGCGGCAGAAGTACCTTGCGGAGATCAAACGGTACCTGAAAACGGGCGAGATCATCGTGCTCAGCGGGGTACGGCGCTCGGGCAAGACCACGCTCCTCTACCAGGCAGTCCGGCTCCTCATCACGACCAACAAGGTGCCGGCCAAAAATATCCTCTTCATGAGCTGCGACGAACCGGCAATCGCTGGACGGAAGGGCGCTCTTGCGGAAGCGGTCGACACGTACCGCAGGGAGATCGCACCCAAAGGTACCATCTGGCTCATCTTCGATGAAGTCCAGGCCGTGGAGGACTGGGAGCGCGAGGTAAAATCGCTCTACGACCGGAAGCACGGCAGGATAATCCTCTCGGGCTCCAGCTCGTATCTCCTCGACCCGCAGGTCGGGACCCTCCTCTCGGGCCGGTATTTCACGATCCCGGTCTACCCGCTGGATTTTTGCGAATACCTCCGGTTCCATGCCATCATCCCGTCAAAAGACAAGGCAAAGCGTGCAGACCAGAAATACGAGATCACATCGAAACTCCGGCAGTACCTTCACGAGGGCGGGTTTCCCGTGGTCGTGCTCCAGCCGGACGAACGCACAAAGCAGGATTACCTCCGGGCATATTACGACAGCATCGTGTACCGGGATATCGTCCGGACAAACGTGGTCCGTAACCAGAAAGCGCTCGCAGGCCTCCTCCACTATCTCTTCACGAACATCGCGTCGCCGTACTCGTACCGCCGGTTAAAGGAGATGCTCGGGACCGACATCGAGACGGTCCGGGACTATATCCACTTCGCCAGCCTTGCAAAGATCCTCTTCGAGGTGCAGGCTTTTGCGTACTCGCTCCCGGCGCAGGCCCGGCAGAACAAGAAGATCTACTGCATCGACACCGGCCTCCGGAACGCAGTCTCGTTCCGGTTCTCGGAAGATGAAGGAAAACTTGCGGAGAATCTTGTCTTCCTGGAACTGATGCGCTCCGGAACAACGCCGTTTTACTGGAAAGGAACCCGGGAGGTGGATTTTGTCACCAGTTCCGCAGACAAGACCCTCACCGCAATCAATGTCTGTTACAGCGATGAGATACCCGACCGCGAATATGAGGGGCTGAAGGAATTTGCCGGGGAATTTGGCAGGAAGGCTGGCCGGCTTCTGATCCTCACCAAAGATTACGAGGCAAAGAATGGGGAAATTGCGTGCATCCCGCTCTGGAAATGGCTCCTGGAAGGGGAGAGGGGGTAATAACCTACCCCCCACTTGCGCCACCACTCCACTGAGGGGACGGGGCGCATTGCGATTGGACGAGGCCGGTACCCGCCGATACGTTGTTATCGCAATCTAGAGGATGCCCCGGTGGCGGGGCCGGGATGAGGCCGAAGCCCCCATGAACGTCCGGCATATTGTTCTAGACAGAGTTTCCAAAAAAACCTGAAACAACATTTGATTGGCAGCTTCAATTGAGGAATCGCCATTAAAAAATTCTAAAAGAGAGAATCATTGCCGGACAAAAAAGAATCCCGGCCTAAAGCACACACACCTTACAATCCTGGCCCCCGCAGGGGATATTGTCAATCTTCCACTTCAGCGCCCACTGCTTGATGCCCCTTATGATCCCGACAATTTCAAGGCCGCTCTGGGTGAGCGTATACTCGCTTTTCACCGGGAATGCCGTGGAATCGATCTTCTTTGTGATGATGCCTTCGCTCTCAAGTTCCCTGAGCCGCTCAGAGAGGATCTTCTGCGTGATATCGCCGAGTGCATCCTTGAGTTCCGAGAAACGGCGCGTGCAGCCCGGTCCCTTATAGAGTTCGAGGATGATCAAAAGCGTCCATTTTTTTGTTAAGTATTTCACGGTCATGTTGACCGTGCAGGCTTCGTCCATGGTATGTTTTCTGAAACTCTTTCCTATTTAACCTTGGTATACTAAAGAAACCTTGTAGCAAAAAGATACAAAACGGAGTTGGAAAATGTTCTGTTACCAGTGCGAGGAAACCGCAAAAGGAACCGGTTGTACCGTGAAGGGAGTGTGCGGCAAGGAGGAGGCAACTGCAGGATTGCAGGACGTCCTGATCTACCTGTGCAGGGGGATCGCGGAGCGCAATATTGCGGCAATGGAGAAAGGTGACGGCAGTACCCAGGCCGGGCCGTTCATCGTGGACGCACTCTTTGGCACCCTGACGAACACGAACTTCGACGACCAGCGGTTCCACGATATGATCCGGCGGGCAGTTGCCATCCGCGATTCCCTGCCAAGAAGCGCGGGAGCGGAGCCGGAAGCCTGCACCTGGACGCCGAAGACCGATGCGGATATCGCGGAAAAAGCCGTGCAGATTGCAAAGGAAGCCGCAAGCAACGATGACGTCCACTCCCTCCGGGCGCTGCTCGTCTTCGGCCTCAAGGGTGTCGCGGCCTACTACCACCATGCTGCCGTGCTCGGCTATACGGACGAGAAGATCACAACCTTCGTCCAGAGGGGACTTGCATCCACCCTCCACGATCTCTCCGCGGGAGATATGACCGCGCTCGTTCTCGAATGCGGCGGCGTTGGTGTCAGCACGCTGGCCCTGCTCGATACGGCAAACACCAGAACCTATGGCAGCCCGGAGATTACTTCCGTTAAAACCTCGGCCGGCACCCGCCCGGGCATCCTCATCACCGGCCATGACCTGAAGGACCTCCAGCAGCTGCTGGAGCAGTCGAACAACAGCGGGGTGGACATCTACACGCACGGCGAGATGCTGCCGGCGAATGCTTACCCGGCCCTCAAAAAATATTCCCACCTTACCGGCAATTACGGTTCATCCTGGTGGCACCAGAAAGAGGAGTTCGAAAAATTCAACGGGCCCGTGCTCGTGACCACCAACTGTATTGTCCCCCCGAAGGACACCTACAAGGACCGGATCTACACGACCGGACCGGCCGGGTTTGGCGGCGTGAAACATATCTCTGCAGGAAAGGACGGGAAGAAGGATTTCTCGGCTGTCATCGCGCACGCACAAAAATGCCAGCCCCCGCAGGATCTCCATGCACCCGGCCGGGACCTCATCACCGGCTGTGCCCACGGGGCAGTCCTGCAGATTGCCGGAACCGTTATCGACGCGGTCAAAAAGGGCGACATCAAACGGTTCGTGGTTATGGCCGGCTGCGACGGGCGGCAGGGCGAGCGGGACTATTACACGCAGTTTGCAGAGGCCCTCCCGAAGAACACGGTCATCCTCACCGCGGGCTGCGCGAAGTACCGGTACAATGGCCTTGACCTTGGCACGGTCGGTGGGATCCCCCGCGTCATCGATGCCGGCCAGTGCAATGACTGCTACTCGCTGGTCGTCATCGCCCAGGCACTCGCGAAAGCGTTCGGGGTCGGGATCAACGAACTCCCGGTCTCTTACAACATCGCGTGGTACGAGCAGAAAGCAGCGCTCGTCCTCCTCGCCCTGCTGAACCTCGGGGTGAAGGACATTACCCTCGGGCCAAAACTCCCGGCATTCGTATCACCGGGAGTACTGGATGTGCTTGTGAACAATTTCCAGATCAGGAAGAACAGCACGGTCGAAGCTGACCTTGCCCGCATGGTTCCTGCAGCGTAAGCAGGAGAGAGGGGATACCCATAATACCCCCTGAGCACGTACCCACAACAAGGAACGGTTATGACAGAACCCCAGGCAGAACAAAAAACAGCCGCTGACAAAAAACGTGAGGAACTCGTATCAAAAGTCCTCGCAGTCAACGACCTCCTCCAGTACCAGGACGGGACGGTGGCAAGCCGGATGATCGTATTCAAAAAGGCTGGTACCATCACGCTTTTTGCGTTCGATGCCGGTGAAGGACTCTCGGAACATTCCGCACCATACGATGCGATCCTCACCGTGACGGATGGCGAGGCCGATGTCACGATCGAAGGTGCACCGTTCACGGTCAGGACCGGCGAGATGATCATCCTGCCGGCGAACAAGCCGCACGGGGTGCAGGCCCGGCAGCGGTTCAAAATGACCTTAACCATGATACGGGAGTGATACCGGTGGCGGAATTCCAGCTGGAACATGGCGGGAAGCCCGACAGGAAACGCGAGGAACTGAAAGGAAAAGTCCTCCGGCTTCCCGAGCTCGTGGAGTATGCCGAAGGCACCGTGGCAAGCCGGATGGTCATCAACCGTAAGTGCGGCAGTATCACGATCTTCTCGTTCGACGAGAGCGAGGGGCTCTCCGAGCATACGGCCCCCTTCGATGCGGTTGTTACCATCCTTGAAGGGGAATGCGAGGTCTGGGTTGCAGGAACTATCTCCCGGATGAAAACAGGCGAGACCATCATATTCCCGGCAAATGTTCCCCACGCATTATCGGCAATCACGAGGTTCAAGATGAGTCTTGTCATGATCAAGGAGTAAGACGATGGGCGGGAATGAAAAAGACGGGTATTATTGTTCCATCTGCGGGGGTATTCCTCCTGACCAGATCAAGATCAAAAAGATCGCGATTGACGGAAAAGATACCGGCATAGACCGGCTGGACTGGATCTTCGCGGATGTTGCAAACCTGCATCTCACCAATGATACGATGATCACGGACGAACTCGTGAAGCGTGTTCTGCAGTTCAACTATATCCCCTCAAAAAAGATGCCCGAGTACCGCGAGGCCCTGCTACGGGAATTCCGGATGCTCGGCATGCCCGAAAACAAATCCCGGAAAAAATAATTTTTCCTTTTTACCCTGCGTTCATGGTTTTTTGTGCCCTGGAGAAATGCACATGAACGGGGTTCACACCCAAACTATGAAAATTAAAATTCCAGACTTTATTCTGATGTGAATTGTTAACTTAACTTAGTTAATTTCATAGGAAAACCTCACTGGAGAGAAATAGTAAGAACCTATAAACTTACAGACAATCATTTTGTTGGCGATTTCCTTTGTCTGAATCGGGAATCTTCGAGATTTGAGATCGCCGCAGAACTTTCTTTTCACGACAGAGAATTTATTTTCAACGAGTTGTCGCCTTGGATAAATAATGTCATTGAACTGTTGAGCTATTTCCTGATGATAATTTCCTCCGATAATCTCGTTATTCCGGGAGCGGATCGGGATAACAGGATTAGCGTGAAGTTTTTCTTGGATCAGTCGATGAATTGCTTCAGAGTCGTATCCTTTATCCATGATGTAACACTCGGACTTTCGGATTTTATGACATTGTCGGAGTAATTTCACTGCATGTCGGGTATCGTGGACTCTGCTTTTCGGGGCAACAAATTCGGTAATTACCTGCTGATCGGTATCAACTGAGATCGAAGTTTTCAGGAAATGTTTTCGGATCTTGCCCGTTCTTTTGAAAAATACTGACTGCAGTACCTGCTCGTAAATCCGGATGAATCAATTGCTGTTATGGGAATAATGTCGTTGTCGGTACTACAGTTTTTTCAGGATTTCAACGGAGCAAAAAATTTAATAAGATGAGGACTTAGCTTTTGATTTCACCGTGGGTTTCGCAACGGGTTTTGCAATTGGTTTAGCTACGGGTTTTGGCGTTGTTTTCGGCGCAAGATTCACAGTTGGCTTAACGGTTGGTTGTACCGTTGGTTTAACGGTAGGTTTTATAGTGGGTTTTACTGTCGGATTTGTGGTTGGTTTTGTAGTGGGTTTCGCTGCAAGATTCACCGTGGGTTTCGTAGTCGCGCGTGTGGTTGATTTCGATGCTAGGTTTCCCGTTTGTTTCGATATTACCTGGACATCAACGGGGGGACTTGACCATTGACCATTGTAATTAACAACGCTGGCGTAGAGATATTTGGTATTCGCTGTAAACGTATCACTATAATAGGTGCTTCTGGCGTTGATAACCTGCATATCAACATAGGCATTCCCTTCTCCATCGCTTATTGAAATTGAAATCCGATCTTCGGGAACAATTGCCATATTTTGTATTGATACCTGATACTGTTGACCCGGCACCAGATTACCTGCAATCATCTGACTAACACCCCAATTATTCACCCGGGTTGCTGAGCACACCGGAATGAGAATTATCAATAAAAATAATACAATTAATAACGGGGATATCCTGCAAAATTTAAATTTTATATTATTTTGAGTCATAATTTTGTTAATAAATTTAGAATATAATAAACATTTCGAAAAGATACTCGGTTTTTTAATTCAGACGAGATGGAAATCCTTTCGAACGATATCGTTTCTTACCGAATATTAAATAAAAACCCTCATATTCACGGCGTCCAGTTTAAATTTTGCCTTTTATAACTATAAAAAAGTAAAATTTCATGACATAAACTCAAGTTAACAGAAATTAAATGGAACGATAGTAAAAGAAATTTTTCAGGATTTAATACGTCGCAACCAGGGAAACATAACTCATTGTACCCATGAGGATGCATAATCCCAGATAAAAAATTGAAGTTGAAACTGGATTATCACCAACAGCTTTCAAACCTTCTTTTCCACAATAAGGCATTAGTGGAGTGAAAACTTTTACCAGGATTACGGTCAGAACAGAAGCAACCACAATCATGGTAACGGTCCATACCAGCTGAGTATAAATCAGGTTATCAAGTGAAAACGGCCCGATTAATGAACCGGCAAATGCAAGAGAATAAAGAATCAACCATCCAAGACTGCCAATTGACTTTGCCATTGGATCTTTTTGCATCGTTGTGAAGTCAACTTCCGAGAGTGCGATATCAACAAGCCATATCATGATATGCGCAATTATTGTGATGATTACGAAAGTAACCACCATCGAAACGACTCTTAATCCTATCAGACCCCAGTCTATGTTGATCATATTACACCTAAATTATTAATTATTTAATTATTATTTAAACATAATGAAATGAGGATAGTCAATACCTGGCAACCAAATTTTAGGATTATTATGCTTGCGGTTGCTGATTTTGTCAAAGATGCGAGAGAAAACGATAAAAGTACCCAAAAAAATTGCTCGGTAGAAACACACATGAACGGGATTCGCACCCGGACTATGAAAATTAAAATTCCAGACTTTATTCTGATTGTGGTATCCCGCATTAATTTTACACATATAACCATTTCTGTGCATAATCCAGGATCCTCTCCGGAGGCAATCGGTACCAGAAGGCATTACATGGTTCATCGAAGTCAAGACTCATGTGAGGTTTGATGACGTTATGCCAGTGAACAACTGCATCAACCGAACCGAACTTTGAGATACGTCGTTCAACCTCCCCAAAGAACCGTTCGATTTTACCGTTAGTCTGGGGATGTTTCACGCCAGCGAGGATGTGATTGATGTTGTGATGATTCAGGAATTCCCCAAATGTGTGGTGAGCATGTTCACGGTTTCTGGCAGAAACGAATTGGGTGCCATGGTCTGTCAGGATCTCGCGGGGTGTACCGTAATCCTTGAATCCCTGATTCAGGACCGTGATAGTGTTTTCCGTGGTTGGTGCATCGAATACACCATAGCAGGTTATGAGACGGGATGAATCGTCCATGAATGCGACAAGCCATCTCTTCGAACTATCAAGTTCGAATTCTTTCCAATCCCCCTGCCACATCGACATGGAATGTGTCCGTTCATACCGGACATACTTCCGCTGTTGTCGTTTCCTCATGTTGATCTCCACCAGGTCGTGGTTCAACAAAACACGATAGATCCTGTTATGGGGGATGTGAATCCCATATGTTTCCTCAATCTTCTTCTCCAGATAAGTCGCTCCTACTGCGTTGGTTCGATAACTTTCGAGAACCAACGCTTCGGTTCTTTCGTTGATTGGTTCAGGTTTTCTTCCGGTTTTCTTGTTGGTAGGATATTTTCTAGACGCTTTGAACAGGGTGATGAGCTGATACACTCGTTGACGAGTAACTTGGAATTTTTGTGATATCTCGACTACTGGTTTGCCCTTCCCCCAGTACAGGATTATCATTACAATATCCTGATTCGTTAATCTGCTCACACCGTTATTTATGCTTGATGTCAAATCATTTCGGGATACTACAAGACTTTATTCTGATGTGAATTGTTAACTCAACTTAGTTAATTTTCATGGGGAATGATTATCGAAACGGTTGACGTTCCGGATCTTCGCCCCGCCACTGGGGCACCCCATTACGATGACGACGTATTACCAGTTTTGGGAAAATATACAATCCAGAGTGATCCGCTCATAAAAAGCCGCCGCGGGGCGCCCTTTTTAGTCGGCGGCATTTCTCTTAACGGGGGTATGGGGCATCAGCCCCCATCATAGTAACATGAAGATTTCGACAAAGCAGAGTTTTTTGACAAAAAAATCCTGCTTTCTGCCGGTGACCCTGACAACCAGCCGGATGCTAACAGCCCGTGACCGGCCCGGGTTCACCCGGTGAAAATAAAATCCCGGGTTCACCGGTTCCTTGAAGCGAAGAGGATACTCGCGATGACAAGAGCAAGGCCAAAGAGGATGATGAACGGGAGCATCGGATCATTCGCCAATGGGAACGCAGCGGTGGTGTTACTTTCAGGAACCGTTGTCGCTGGAGCGGAGGGCAGGACCGTGAAGAATGCGGAGGCGGTGCAGTTCACAAAGGCATTCGGTCTCCACAGGTTAACGTCATACGTACCGGGGGATAATCCCGGTGATTCGATAGTCCAGCTCCACCGGTTCAGGGCCTCGCCGGACTCAACGGGAAGATTTGACGATGCGACAAGGGTCCCGCTGGAGCGTTCATGGATTTCTGCATGGAGCGTGTCATGGCGGTCAAGGTTGGTAGGGCCGTCCAGCATAATGGCATTCCCCGCGATCACATCCGGTAACCGGGATTCAATGGGTTCGATGAGATGATCGAACCAGACCGAGGGATCTTCGACAAAGAAGTAATCCGGTATGAATATATCATCGGCGACCGGGTTTGCTGCCGTGGATGAGAATGCACTGATGAGCGGGACAACACTTACCTTGAGATTCTCCCGGCCCCCGATATCGGCAAAGGTTTTTCCCTGGTTCTGGAGGATGATATCCCCGTTATCGGCAATCCGGTATTCAACATCCAGTCTCCGGTTCGGGCCCGGGTCCTGGATCATGAACGCGTACTGCCCGCTCGTAAACTGCCGGGTATCGACAGAATTGATATAATGGGTGAAATTCCCTTTCTCATCGGGGATCAGGACCTTGCGGTCAATGTAATTTTTGCCAATGATCCAGAGTGCAACGGAACCGTTTATCGCCCCGATACCGGTAAGAGTGAGATCATTGCCTTTCGCAATGATCTGCGGGGTACTCGAGGAGAGGGTAACCGATGCCGAACAGGGAAATACCGCGAGTACGAAAAGACAGATAACAATTATTGCGATACGTTTCCTGGTGTCCACGGGGATCAGCCTGCGATATTCGATAATGAAGGGTATGCGGCGGAGTTTTAAACGCTTTCCGTATCGGCATTGCCGCTCTGCTCTGGAGTAGCCGGTTTATATGGAGATGGAATCTGTTGAAATCCTTAAAAGAATCAAGCAGTCGCTCCCCGTGGCTCCGGTACATCGTGCTTCCGCCCCCGGACGCCAGAGGCATACACCGGGATGCTATTTACTCAAATGGTCAAATAAAAAACCAAAAAAACCGGAAGGAGGGGGGTCAAGGGGATGCTCCCCTTGGCTCATTTTGAATATGTGGGTAAAAAATGAGTACCGCGATAGGGGCAGACCACGTGGGGGAACGTCCAGAAAAATGGGGCAGGGGGATTAACGTTTCACTTTCGACTTCCATTCCAATGGATTAATAATTCATAGATCTCACTAACTACTATTAGAGATGTTTTATGAGTTTTATCGAAGTTGAGGAACTATCAAGGGAACCTGAAACCCTTATTCGCTCCTGCAAGATTAAAATAAATGGTAAGTCATTCACTACACCCAGTAGATCGGTCAGTGTAACCAAATCAACGAAAATTGAACTCGATGTTGCAAAACCGATAATCACTCAAAATAATACCCCCCTTGGAGAAGTATATACACGAATTAGCCTAGATGATCTTTCCCAGATTGCTGATAACAGCACACAAGGACATGAAAAGGGAGAACAATTTAGTAAAAGCGTTTCTCTGCGGTTGGAGCAATTAAAAAATCTTGGTACGATACCGTATTTGGTTATATCAGTTGTTGATTCAAATAACAATCCTTACAATCAATTGCCTGAAAAAAAAATTAGGGATTTAATTTATGATTTGTTGTGGGGAACTCAGAATAATGCAATTATTGTTCCCCCATTGATGGGTATTTTCCCGGAAGAGAAACAATATCTTGAATTGATTACATCCTTGCACGAACGTCAGGAATCGAGCAATGGAAGGAAACCATTACCGATTATGCCGGTTATTCCATCGGCCTATGCTCTTGTCGCACCAACACTGCTCAAACATTATTGGGATATTGGATGCAGATTGTTCGCATTTAATTGTGAGAATAAAAAGTATGGTGCATTCGGTTTTGTTATTGAAAAAGCACACACAGAATTGGATAAATTGAGTAAAGAGTCGAAGGAATCATATGCAATTCATGGTCTCAATTCAAAATTAAAGACTGGAAAAGGGGAGACGAGTCGTATTAATAGTATCCTTGGATCTGGTTTTGGCTTTGACTCGTTCAGTTCTAATCACATAATTCCAAAATTTATCCCACCTAGCACAGATATTAAAGATTTTTTCATTTTTAATGATGGAGATTATGGTTTTGCACCAATTTCAAAAATAACCGATCCCGATAAGGTATTGAATACTAATATTTTCAAGAAATATGATATAGGAGAGTTCGATAGTTTATCGTCTGGCTTGAAACTCAAGGTGTGTAACTCACACAATATTGAAAAGAGTATTCAGGAAATCCAGGCTTATCCAAAATTCATCGAAAAAGAAAAATTAGTACCCTATCTCTCAGCTAAAGAGAAAATTAAGGGTGAAATTATCGAAATTAAAAGTCTTGCAGGGCATATTCAGAACCCCGCTATGGCTAGAGCAAAAGCTAGTAAAAAGGAAAAGTGGTTTAAAAAATGATTGAAAATTTATCGACGACACAATTGGCAATTCTGTCATTGTTACGAGCAAAGAATAAAAATAATATAGAGTATGCTCCGATTCCCGGTGTAACTCATGTTGTAAAAGAATTATTTGCACTAAAGAACACGAAACTTGGAAACGATTTACTTGATGAGTTAAAATTTGAACCTGATAATTTTGGCCCATTTGATGAAACAGTTAGTGCCGCGTTAGAAGATCTTAATTCAATCGGTTTAATTAAAGTTGATATGATCGGCTCATCTAAACAAATTGCACTAACTCAAAAAGGTAAGGAACTTTCAGATAATATTTGGACTATGTTGGATGATGAGGTAAAAGGGTTAATTTCGTTTACAAAAATTAATTTCAACAACCTCTCTACCGAGGGATTATTAGAAAAGATATATGCATTGTATCCAGAGATGACCGTAAATTCAAAATCGCGTGTAGCATTAAAATATCGGCACTAGGTGTTCAAATGCTTTTTTTTGCGGATAGTGGTTTTTTTATCGCTCTTCATTATGAGAGAGATAATAATCATGATGCCGCACAAAGGATTTGGGATCATTTGCAAGATGAAAGAATAATTAATGGATTGAATTCTTTCTTCGTTACCGATTATATTCTCATTGAAATTTTTTGCTCTGTAGAAATCATTTTCTTGATAATGAAAAAGAGTCAAAATCGACCGAAAGATCTAAGGTACGGTGTCTCCTCATATTGTTATGTTCAGTAACGATAAGGAGACAATAAAGAAATCGTCAGGCCGGTTTATCCGTTTTATCAAACATGCATTTTCAATAGTACAATCTTCCAGGATTTCCCCGTATTCCTGCAAATATTCGAGGAGAGATTACACCCAGCATCAACTTCTGACGTTACTTCTCTTCAAAGAATACCGGAAAGAAGATTATCGTACAGTCATATGGAACCTCGAAGAGATGGATCGTATCCGAGCAGTACTCGGGCTTACAACTATCCCTCACTTCACAACGCTCCAAAAATTTCTCTGTCGTATCAAATCCTTGTACTTCGATCTTCTCTTCAAAAATACTCTGAAATTATTCTACTCAGAGGACGGTACAATCTCTATCACAGCCATCGATTCGTCCGGGTTCACCAGCGGATATTCCAGTCACTATTACTCCGTAAGAACCGGAAAAATCCGGAAACATTTCCTAAAAACTTCGATTGCTGTCGATACTGATCAGCAGGTAATTACTGGATTCACGATATCGAAAAGCCGGGTCCACGATTCTCAACATGCTTTCATTCTTCTCAAGAGATGCCACAAATCTCGGAGATCGAGTGTTATCTCATGGACAGAGGATACGATTCTGAAAAAATGCACCGAATGATCCGGGAATCTCTGAATGCTGATTCGGTTATTCCTACCAGAATCTGGAAAAATACCGAACATGTCTGGGGAAAATATCGTAAAGAAATGACCGACAATTTTGATTCAACCCGTTACCGAAAACGGTTCCTGGTTGAAACCAAGTTCTCGGTTCTCAAACGAAGGTTCGGGGCTGACCTGAAATCTCGATTATTTCAGATTCAGAAGAAGGAAATCTCTTGCAAAATCATTCTCGCTAACCTTGACAGGTTCATACAATTTGTTTGGATTGAGGTTTTCTACAGAGCAAAATTTTTCAAACTCTACAAAATAAGATTGGATTCAAAAAAACAAAGCAAATCCATCAAAATTTAATCGAAGGCTGTAAACTTCAGCATATTACACGTAACACTATTGATATTGCAATTCATCAAAAACTACTTCCTTTCTGCAATCATTCAACAAAAGAACCAAAATTTGGACTTGTTGATGGTACATCTTTAGTTATTATGGATGAACAAAACATTCCATTGATTATTAGTTTTGATGATCATTTCGATTCCATTCCTTTCATCCAAAGAATCTTCAGTGTCGATACTATTCCACATGCGTATTGATGTATAATAGCAGTTTAAAAAACAATTGATAAAACATTTTCACAATTATTATTAGTTGACCATGTAATCCCCCATGAAAATCACGTTATCCGGTGGATACGATGATGGGGGCTGATGCCCCCATACCCCCACCTGCGATGCCTGCCGCCGCCCCCGACGGGGCGCCCCCGCGGCGGCTTTGATTACCGGCTCATCCAATGTACCTTTAATGTGCCCCGCCGTGCCGTATCAACGCCTTAAAGCGGTGAGCTCTCCCGGCAATCCCCGTCTCGCTCCCGTCCGGCACAATGCAGGGTGGCCTTTTATGGAATATCCTGAAGTGATCCTACTGGCATTATCAATACAGTAATAAGTCTCAAGACAAGATTTCCCAACAGAGACTAAAGAGGAACCAGCGGAATCCACCATGCCCGGACCGGAGACTAAAAAAGCAGAACTCAAGATTTCAGGAATGCACTGTGCAACCTGTGCGGTAACAATCGAGGAATCCTTATCCCGGATACCGGAAGTTGTGCAGGCCCGGGTAAATTTCGGGACGGATACGGCTCATGTCGAGTTTATGCCGGAAAAAATCTCGCTTGGTGTTCTCGAGAACGCCGTGAAAGATGCCGGATACGGCGTCATCAACCGGGAAGTGACCATCAAAGTCGGGGGAATGATGTGTGCGACCTGTGTCGAGACCATCGAGAGCGCCCTGAAGGCACTCCCCGGTGTTGTAGCAGCCAGCATCAATCTGGGGACCGAAAACGCATATGTCACCTACAATCCTTCGGTCTCGGATATTCCGGATTTTAAAGCTGCCATCGAGGATGCCGGCTACCAGTTCCTGGGCATTGCCGGTGAGGTGAGCGAGGAGGCGGAACGCGCTGCACGGGACGCCGACCTCCATGCCAAATTCATGAGATTTATCATCGGGTTTGCGGTCAGCATCCCGCTCATGCTCGCCATGTACATCCCGCTCCCGGTATCCATGCAAAACCTGGCGTACCTGATGCTCATCATCGCCACACCGGTCTTTGTCTACGTGGCTTACCCGATCTTCCGGGCTGCATACACGGCGCTTCGCAACCGTTCCCTCTCAATGGATGTGATGTATGCGATGGGTACCGGCGTGGTATACGGGGCAAGTGTGCTTGGGACCTTCGGGATCGTCCTTACCCAGGATTACATGTTCTATGATACGGCGATAATGCTCGCCGCCTTCCTGATGCTCGGCCGGTTTCTTGAAGGACGTGCCAAAGGCCGGACTTCAGAAGCGATCCGGAAACTTGCCGGTCTCCGGGTAAAGAGCGCGACTGTTCTCCGCGACGGGGTGGAGACGGATGTCGCCCTTGAGGAAGTAATTGCCGGGGACCGGGTCATCGTCAGGCCCGGTGCAAAAGTGCCGGTCGACGGGCTGGTGATTTCCGGCGAGAGTTATGTCGATGAATCCATGATCACCGGCGAGTCCATTCCTGCGCTCAGGGCCCCGGGGAGCAAGGTCGTAGGCGGGACACTGAATACCAACAGCGTGCTCACCATTGAGGCAACGAAAGTGGGCAGGGACACGATGCTTGCCCAGATCATCCGGATGGTCGAGGAGGCGCAGGGTTCAAAACCCCCCGTGCAGCGGATTGCGGATATTGCCGTATCGTATTTTATCCCGGCAGTGCTGCTGATCGCTGCAGGAGCCTTCCTGCTGTGGTACGTTGTGCTCCACGCGACCCTCATCTTCGCACTCTCGGCACTCATCTCGGTCCTTGTCGTTGCCTGTCCCTGTGCTCTCGGGCTTGCCACGCCAACGGCGATCACGGTCGGCGTCGGGCGGGGTGCCGAACTGGGTATCCTGATCCGGAACGGGGAGGCACTCGAAGCTGCAAAGAGCGTCACAACCATACTCTTCGATAAAACCGGCACGCTCACCAAAGGAAAACCGGAAGTAACCGATATTGTCCCGGCCGGTATTACGGAAGAGACGCTCCTCTCCATTGCCGCAAGTGTTGAGAAAGATTCCGAACATCCCATTGCCCAGGCAATTGTCCGGAAAGCCAGGTTCCGCAATATCCGGATCGAGCCGGTCCAGAACCTGAACACCATTCCCGGAAAAGGAGTTTCCGCTTCTTACCTCGGGGAACCGGTCCTTGCAGGGAACCGCTCCCTGATCTCCGACAATGGCGTGCAGATTTCCGCATTGCTCGAGAAACAGATTGCAGATCTCGAGGAGAAGGGAAAGACCACGGTAATCGTGGCAACAGCCGGCCAGCCGACCGGGGTTATCGCCGTAGCGGATACGCTGAAGGATACCAGCCGCGAAGCCGTGTCCCGGCTCAGCGAGATGGGGCTTGAGATCGTCATGATAACCGGCGACAACCGCCGGACTGCTGCAGCGGTAGCACATGATCTTGGCATCAGCCGGGTGATCGCCGGGGTGCTTCCAGCGGACAAGGAAGCTGAGGTGACGGCGCTCCAGCAGCAGGGAAAGGTTGTCGCATTTGTCGGGGACGGGATTAACGATGCACCGGCTCTCGCAAAGGCCGACGTGGGAATAGCCATCGGCAGCGGTACGGACGTGGCGATCGAGAGCGGGGATATCGTTCTCATACGGGATGATCTTCTCGACGTGGTCGCAGCCCTCCAGCTCTCGAAAAAAGTGATGGGGCGGATCAAGGCAAACATCTTCTGGGCATTTGCCTACAATGCCGCGCTCATCCCGGTGGCGGCAGGGGTGCTCTACCCTTCGTTTGGCATCAGTTTCAGGCCGGAACTCGCGGCCCTTGCAATGGCGGCAAGCTCTGTTACGGTGGTTTCCCTCTCCCTGTTATTGAAAAAGTATATACCTGATGCAAAACGAGGCAGATAACTGAGGTGTACTATGGCAATCGATCCCATCTGCAAGATGACCGTTGACGAGAAGACCGCGAAATTTACCAGTGAATACAAGGGGAAGAAGTATTATTTCTGCGCCCCGGGCTGCAAGAAGAAATTCGATGCGGACCCCCAGAAGTACGCGTAACCGGAACTACCTGCTTTTCCGCGCAATGCATAAAATCAGCGCGGATTTTCCCTTTTTTCCCCGTTTTCCGGATAATCTTCATATAGGAACAGGCAGCACCTTTTTCTAGGCACATCGTCCTGAACACAAAGACATTGGAAGGATCATGGCGTTTTTCATCATCAGTCCGGAAATTTATTCCTGGGTCATCCTTCCGCTCCTCATCTTTCTTGCCCGCATCGGCGATGTGAGCATGGAGACTATCCGGGTCATCTATATCTCAAAAGGGATCAAGTACCTTGCCCCGATCATAGCGTTCTTCGAGATCGTGATCTGGCTGCTTGCCATGGAAGTTGTCATGAGCGATCTGGCGAATATCGCCAACTTCCTCGCTTACGCATTTGGTTTTGCCATGGGAACGTACATCGGTCTCGTCATCGAAGAAAAGCTCTCGATCGGCATGGTCATCATGCGGATTATCACGACCAATGATTCCACGGATGAGATCATCTCCTTCCTGGAAGCGGAAAATTATGGGATTACAAGCCTGGATGCCACCGGTTCACGGGGCAACGTCAAGATGATCATTACTCTTGTGAACCGTGCGGATGTCCCGGCAATCACGAACCATCTCCAGACCACAAACCCGCAGGCATTCTTCTCCATCGAGGATATACGGTACGTAAACCAGGGGGTATTCCGGCCAAAGAAACAAAATACGATCACCGGCTGGTTCCATTCGATCACGCGGTCCCCGAAAAAGAAATAATTGCCCGGTAGAAATCCTTTTTTTTTAAGTAAGCACCTGACTAAACGATCGGCATTCGTTTTTTTGGGTCAGGTGGGTGCAGCCACTTGGGTTGCCTTCCCCATTGGTGGTGTGAAGGGACCAGAATCCTTTCAGGGAGCGTGAACGCAATCCTTTGAGCATTGAAAATTTCAGTACACCGGATTATATTTTCTTCCACGGTCCAGGCATATCCCTTAAAAGGAATCGGGACCGTCAGGATCCCGGACACGGGTATGTTAAAAAAGCGCCGGAGGAATCCATCCTCCGTTCATGGTATCCGGTTAACCGGACTTGCGGAACAGGGCCGGGTTCTGCCTGCGGATCCACCAGCGCCGGACCAGGAACCCGACAGCTACAATAATGGCGATTATGGCAATTCCTGCCCCGATAAGCCAGGCCGGGACACTGCCTGCACCTGCCGGGCCGGCCACCGGTGCCGGTACTGCAGTTGTTGAAGCAGTCACCGGCAGGGTTGTAGGCAGTATTGATGCCGTAACGGTCGTGGCAGGGACCATCTCATTGAACGTGAGAGCAGTTCCATTCACTTTTTTGTCGGTGATGGTTACAACAGGGGTGGTTATGCCGGTAACAATGGCAGTCACATTCCCTGTGGTCGCAGTCTTCCGGGTTGTTATGGCAAAATACGAGAACGTCGGGGTAGTGCTGACAAAGTAATACGTATTGCCCGAGACATGGTCAAGTGCCGTCGGGAGTTCTGCCCACGTGCCATCATGGTTGTGCATGAGGACAATATCCGCAGGTGTCGCCCCGTGCGCCGTGAGCCAGGCTCCCGAAACGGCAAAGGTGATGGTCCCGTCGCTCACCGCATTCTGGTTCATGCCTACCACATCGATGGATACGACCTCGAGGGTCTCCCGCCCGGCAAGCGCGGATGTATCTATCCTGCCAACATCCGCCACAACCAGTTGCGTTGGCCCGACGGACCGTGATGGCACCACCGCAACCGCGATGATGGCGCCGGGCTCCCGCGAGGTGACCGGCTGGTTTACCTGGAAGTTCATGGCCTGGCCTGCCTGTACACCGGGTAAGGTTACTGCAGAGGCAGTACCGCGGCCGGGATCTGCATTATCGGAACTGCTGCCCCCGCCGGGGGTTTGAGTCGGTGTTGGTGTCGGGGCTGCTGTATACGTGAACTGGTCGGAGGAGGAAGTTGCAGATGTACCTGTGGCCGTGGTGACGGTTATATCGACCGTCCCGGCCGATCCTACCGGGGATGTTGCGGTGATCGTGGTATCGCTGTTCACCGTGTAGGATGCTGCATTGGCACTGCCGAATTTTACTGCGGTTGCTCCGGTAAAACCCGTTCCGGTAACAGTAACTGAGGTCCCACCGGCAGTTGTCCCTGATGTCGGCGAAATGCCGGTCACGGTCGGTGCGGAAACTGCAATTGAGTAAAGATACGCCGCGCCGGCATTTGAACCGGAAGTGGCATTATACTGTGCTCCTACGAGTGCCAGTGTCCCATCGGGGAGGAGGGTCACGATAGAACCGAATTGATCCTGCGAAGCGCCGCCGGTGAAGGTTTCAGTTGCAGCAGATACCGAGGTTGTCCCGCTCCAGCCTCCCGATGGTTTCGAGAAGAGATACGCCGCGCCGGCATTTGTACCGGCAGTGCCGTTCTGACTTGCTCCTGCGAGTGCCTTTGTCCCATCAGATGAGAGGGCCACGGAAACACCGAAGTTATTATTTGTAACGTCACCGGTGAAGGTTGCATTCGCAGCGGATGCCGGGGTTGTCCCGCTCCAGCCTCCCGATGGTTTCGAGAAGAGATACACCGTACCGGCATCTGTATCGGCAGTATCATTGCACGGTGCTCCTACGAGTGCCAGGGTCCCATCAGATGAGAGGGCCACAAAATAACCGAAATGGTCAAATGCAGCGCCACCGGTGAAGGTTGCATTCGCAGCGGATGCCGGGGTTGTCCCGCTCCAGCCTCCCGATGGTTTCGAGAAGAGATACACCGTACCGGCATCTGAACCGGCAGTATCATTCCATGGTGCTCCTACGACTGCCTTTGTCCCATCAGGAGAGAGGGTCACAAAATAACCGAAATAGTCATTTACAACGCTACCGGTGAATGTTGCATTCGCAGCGGATGCCGGGGTTGTCCCGCTCCAGCCTCCCGATGGTTTCGAGAAGAGATACGCCGCACCCGCATTTGAACCGGCAGTATCATTAAACCGTGCTCCTACGAATGCCAGTGTTCCATCAGGAGAGAGGGCCACGGGGTAACCGAATTCATCATCTTTAGCGCCACCGGTGAAGGTTGCATTTGCAGCGGATGCCGAGGTTGTCCCGCTCCAGCCTCCCGATGGTTTCGAGAACAGGTATGCCGTACCGGCATTCGAACCGGCAGTGTCGTTATAATTTGCTCCTACGAGTACCAGGGTCCCATCAGATGAGAGGGCCACGGAATTACCGAATGAGTCATCTTTCGCACCACCGGTGAAAGTTGCATTTGCAGCGGATGCCGAGGTTGTCCCGCTCCAGCCTCCCGATGGTTTCGAGAACAGGTATGCCGTACCGGCATACAAAGCGCTCGTGCTATTACCCGCCGCTGATACGAGTGCCAGGGTCCCATCAGATGAGAGGGCCACGGAGGTACCGGATTGATCATTTGAAGCGCCACCGGGGAAGAATGCCGTTGCAGAGGATGCCGGGACAACCTGCGGATCGATAGTGAGCGGGTATACCGCATCCCGATCATCGATTTGCCAGGTGAGCTGGTTGCCGTTCAGCGTCATGGATGCGGGAAGCGCCCGTCCGGTTGCATCCTTTGCTGCAAGTCCCCCATACACTATCACCGGGCCGTGCCTGTCAGAGAAAATAATGGCCTGACCTGCAAGGTCAGCAGGACGGAGGGTTCCTGAGAGGACATACGTTGCCTGGAACATCCCGGTGCCCCCCGGCCGGGTGGCAATGGTCATTCCCTGCTCAATTCCGGTATTGCCATTTACATACCATTCCGTAACATCATCACGTATGATATCAAGCCGTGTCCCATCCGCACGGATGGCGCTCACCGGCATACCGGTAAGTGGTTGATCCCGACCAAGTCCGGCAAGCTGCATCCCAATGGAGCCGTTCTCACCGGTAATCAGGATGTTCCCGTCCCTGGAAACGCGGATTCCCATCATCTGATCCGGCTGAGTTGCCGTCCAGATGCCGGTCCGGCTTGTATGCCAGACGGTTGAGAGCGATGCCCGGGTATTCTTCTCCAGCGTTCCCATCGCATCGGGTGTGATCCCGTTTGGGTATTTTTCCCGGTCCCGGGTAACCAGCGAGAACGAGAGGTTGCCGTTGAGCGAAGACCGCATCTGGGTGGCAACGGCCCCGAAGTTCGTACCGGCGTTTGGACCGGGAACACTGGTCGTACTAACCCCGTTAGCCGGGGTAGTGGTGATCAGAGCGGGAGTTGCTGCACCGGCAGCCCCGGCAAGCAGCAGAAGCGCGACCATGAACAGGCAAAACGATATCCCGGGCAGGTGCTTCATTTCGACACCCGGGGGGGATAATTTTCAAAGAACCTCATGAAAAATGGCATCAATTCAATCCTCAACCCGGCAGAATACTTCCTCGGACAATGTATTACCGTGATACCGGTATTAACCTGCCTGTATATAAATGAAGAGAATTTTTTCTCTGGTGCAACACGTTGCAACCGTAAAAAGGGGTCATTTTCCGGCTCTGAAAATACCTGCGTTCTCCCAGGTAAAAACGTGATCAGAAGATCTCAGGTACAATGCCTCCTTACCTTGTTCTGCTGCAAACGGTTAAGGAGACAAGATAGTGTCGGCAAACCGGTAAACCGGGTTTGTTGAATAATCCCCGGGATTTGTCAGAGATTCCATGATTCCTCTCCTCTCATCAAAAATTAACGTGATGCTCTATACCCCCTCAGGAATGATCTCTCGTCTTGCTTTCCTGATTCTCTTTAAGGAATTCTGCAAAGCCAAAATACAAAGCCAAAATTTTTTTTTATAGACCTGCCCGGAACATTTGGTATAATTTAAGTGGATTTGCCTCCAAGTGAGGTAATATTGTTTTCTCACAGGAAACAACGCGAGATGCCGGAGACGATCGATGAGAACTGAAATGCCTTTGTCAAAACCCATACGCAGGTTTCTTCACCATACTGAAGAAACACTCGATACCGAGATCTCTCTCCTCCGCCAGCCCGAAGCCGAACCGGGAGGCACGCTCATCGATATCTATACCTATGATATTGAACGCAATGTCATCATCTTCCCGGCACAATACGTGGGTCTCCTCAAGGATTTCGTCATTGCAAAACAATGTACAAATCTGTTGATGAAAGGTGCTGCGGCAAAAAAATCCCGGTACCTTGTCTGCTCCTACACGGAGGATTCCGTGTACAGGGGCATGCGCCAGGTATACATCGATGCACTCAAGGACGAGGCAAAAAAGGAGAAGAAACTCCCGGTCCAGAAACTCATCCAGATGCTGTTCATACTCTTTTCCCATTTCAACGAGGATGTCAACGATCTTCCCTGGAATGCAATAACCAATGCCAGCGTCTACCACCGTATGCCGAAGATCAGGAAGACCCAGCTCTACCATGTCATGAAAGAGAGCAAGAACGATATGGACGAGATGATGGAACAGGAGAGTATTGTTCCCCGGCGGTATTTTGTCCTGAACAAGGCCATGTTTTATGCCCGGGATATGTTCCTTGCAAAAACCCTGCCGGCAGACGAGCTGATGCCGGTCCTCAACATCCCTCAGATGAAAAAGTTCAACCACCTTGAAGTGAAGGAGATGCTGACAACCCGGTGGACTCATACCGCCTGGTACCAATCCAAAGTGTTTGGCGATAATATGCTGGAAATTTTGGAAAAACCGCTTGGCCCTGTGCAGTGGAACGGGACGCCAACCCTTGATTATTACTATGATCTCTACAAGGTAGGTGTCCTCCTGACGGACAACCTCCTGTCATACATGACCATGAGGGACTGGTTCGTCTGGGAAGAGCCAAAACACCTGCTTAGGGCTCATGAACATAAAGAGGAATATGAGAAAAATGCGCTGAAGAAGATTTTTGGGGATCTTCTTTCGGATGCATGGGGTGATTCGTGATGCAGGATAAGGAGAAAATGCCAGGGGTGAAGACATGCCAGTGAGAGAAGTTGTCGAACTGCTCAAGAAGGGAAAAGCCCTTGCAAAGCGGACAAAATACAAGGAGGCCATTGCCTATTTCGAGAATGCACTGAGGCTCGACTCTCGCAATGCTGAAAGCTGGTGCCTGAGGGGGACGGTGTTTATTGAAACCGGTAAGTACAAGGAGGGCCTTGCCGATTGTGAAAAAGCCATATCCATTGACCAGAATTACGAGGAAGCCTGGTCAAAGAAAGCTCTTGCACTCTTCCACCTTGAGCAGTATGAGGCCGCACTGATGGCGAGCACCCGGGCCTCGACCCTGAACGGCAATGATGTGTCTGCCTGGTACATCAAAGGGGTCTGTCTCGATGAGCTGGGCAAAAGTGATGAAGCACAGGTAGCCTATGGCAAGTCCCTTGAGCTCGAGATCATCCTTGACATGGAAGCCGAGCAAAAGCGGATGAGAAGATAGCATTTCCTCTTTTTTTTATTACACGCTGTTGACGGTGAATGATATTAAAAAAAGTTATTTCTTTCTTGGATGCATGAAAGCATCCAATAATCAATGCATCAGCCCACTAAAAACCAGACAGCCAGACACTCAGCCAGATACTAAAGAAGAACGCAATAGTACCGATACCGATTACGATAAACCATACATTCGGATAAATCCAGTCCTGGTAAAATGATGAATTTTCACCATTCATTATTCCATCTTCAGGGTTTTGAGTGATAAATTCTCTGGAAAATTCAGAATACGGTGATTCATCATCTGGTGCCACTGACTTTTGATATCCTATCCCCCTCTTGCGCCGCCAGTCTCCCGGGGGGGACGGGGCGCATTGCGATTGGACGAGGCCGGTACCAGGTAATACGTCGTCATCACAATGCGGGGTGCCACGAGTGTGCGGGGCGAAGATCCGCAAATGTCAACCGTTTCAAAAACCATTTCTCCAGAGCAAAAAAATTTTGAATAATTACCCAAAATATGCCTTTTTGCCCCCCTAAAAATACACCCTCTCCATTCCTGCCGGCCGGTTGCCCCGATACGAAAGCATTATAAAACGGAAAACCAATGAACGATCCATTGGAGATTTTACTATGCTTTCCAAGACCATGGAAGAAGCCCTGAACACGCAGGTAAACCGGGAGTTTTACTCGTCCTACCTTTACCTTGCAATGTCTGCATATTTTGAATCCGCCAACATGAAAGGATTCGCACACTGGCTGCGTATCCAGGCAAAAGAAGAGCGGACGCACGGCGAAAAGATCTACGACTACATTCTTGCCCGGGGAGGAAAGATCTCGCTTGGAGCAATCGAAGCCCCGAAAGCCAAGTGGGCTTCCGCAGGAAAAGTATTCGAAGAGGTCTATGCCCACGAGCAGAAAGTGACCGGGATGATCAATAACCTGGTCGAACATGCCATTAAGGAAAAGGATCATGCCTCATTCGAGATGCTCCAGTGGTTCGTCAAGGAACAGGTTGAGGAAGAAGCAAATGCGAGCGACATCCTGGCACAGATCCGGATCGTTGGCGATGTGCCCGGCCACCTTTTCTACCTCGATCACCATCTCGGGAAGAGAGGATAACGCTTACTTTTTTTCTTCGCTTTTCTGACGGTTTCCCGCCAGCCCGGCGCTCGTTGACGGTATGGGCAAAAGTTGCCCGGGGTCGTTTAATATCCTGGAACCCGGGAAGACCGATGAGTTCTACTACTCCGGGCGATTATACTCCTGCCAAGGGAGATATGCATCCATGAAGAGTCCGGTCTATTTTGCTTCCATCCGAGCGCATTCCGATCATGAATCCACCACGGCAAAGGTGCAGCGGCTATTCGACCGTGCCGGTTTTCCCGAGCTTATCCGGCCGCAGGACAAGACCGCGATAAAACTCCATTTCGGCGAGACGGGCAATGACGGGTTCATCAGCCCGGTCTATGTCCGGCAGGTTGTTGAGAAAGTCAAAGAGTGCGGGGGCCTGCCGTTTCTTACGGATACGAACACGCTGTACTTAGGCAGCCGCTCGAATGCCGTTGAGCATATCGGGACTGCAGTCCTTCACGGCTTCGATTACGCGGTTGCCGGGGCGCCGGTCATAATCGCTGACGGTCTCAATGGCAAAAATATCCACAAGGTGACTATCCGGAAGAAGCATTTCGAGGAGGTCTCGATTGCCGGGGACATTGCAGCAGCAGACAGCCTGATCGTTCTCAGCCATTTCAAGGGCCATGTGGTCTCCGGCTTTGGCGGGGCTATCAAGAACCTTGCCATGGGATGTGCACCGCCGGAAGGGAAACGGGCGCAGCACAATGCCCGGCCGTTCACGATTCCGGAGAAATGCACCGGGTGTGCTTCATGCATGAAAGTCTGCCCGAACGGTGCTATCACGGTGAAAAAGAAAAAATCGGTCATCAGCCAGGATCTCTGTATTGGTTGTTTTGAGTGCATGCATGCCTGTCCCGAGCATGCGATAGATATTGACTGGGAAACCGAGATCCCCCGGTTTATTGAGCGGATGGCAGAGTACGCCTACGGTGCTCTCCAGGGAAAGGAGAACAAGGCGGGGTTCATGAACTTCCTCATCCGCATAACTCCCGACTGCGACTGTTTCCCGTTTTCCGATGCCCCGATTGTACCGGATATCGGCATCCTCGCATCCAGGGACCCGGTGGCAATCGATGCGGCCAGTTTCGATCTCGTGAACCAGCAGCAGGGGTTTGTGGATTCCCTGCTCACCGCCCATCACCACAAAGGCGGGGATAAATTCAAAGGCGTCCATGCCCAGACGGACGGGTTCCGGCAGGTGGAGTACGCTGAGGAGATCGGAATGGGATCCGGCACGTACGATCTCATCACAATCTGATTTTTTTAATTTCTTATTGTTTGAAGTTTTTTTACTCGTTTTTTTGTTTTTCATGCAGAAAATTCCGGAAAATGTGGTGGAAACGTACTTCCATCAGCAATTGAAATCGTAAGACTTATAATGGGGTGGAAAGCAACCGCTTATTAGCGATGAGATTTTAAACAAAATAGTTTGAGATCAGTATTCGCTCAAACATATCCTTCGTGTTCTCACAAAGGAAATTCCATCGATTTCCATGGAGTATATTCATGAATCTTAGACAGCCAAATGCAAATGAAGCAACGGGAACGGTCAACCGCTCACGGAATGTTGCACCGTGCTCCGGTATCTGTACCCGGTGCCTTGACGGATGTAAAGGCAGCTGTGAGATCTGGTTATCATCGTTCCGCGGCAGGGAAGTCCTCTATCCCGGCCCGTTCGGTGAGATCACCGCTGGTGCCGATAAGAATTACCCGATTGACTATTCCCACCTCAATATCCAGGGATATGCAGAAGGGGCAAAGGGACTTCCCGAAGGAACCGAGATCGGCCCGGACTCAGCGGTTTTCACCTCCGTTGACACCGAGACCGAGTACGGCTGGGACAAGAAAGTCCAGTTGAAGGTCCCGATCTTTACCGGTGCACTCGGTTCGACCGAGATTGCACGGGCAAACTGGGAACACTTCGCTGTTGGTGCAGCAATCTCCGGTATCACGCTTGTCTGCGGTGAGAACGTCTGCGGTATCGACCCCGGCCTGAAACTTGATGCCAAACACAAAGTCAAGGAATCCCCCGAGATGGACCGCCGGATCAGCCTGTACAAGAAATTCCACAACAAGTACGGTGAGATCCTCGTCCAGATGAACGTCGAGGACACCCGCCTAGGCGTTGCCGAGTACGTTGCAAGCAAGCACAACCTCGACACCATCGAGCTCAAGTGGGGACAGGGCGCCAAGTGCATCGGCGGCGAGATCAAAGTCAAGACCTTAGAGCGCGCCATCGAGCTCAAGAAGCGCGGCTACATCGTCCTCCCCGACCCGACCGTCAAGGAGAACCAGGCTGCATTCAAGGCCGGCGCCATCAAGGAATTCGAGCGCCACTCGCGCCTCGGCTTTGTTACCAAGGAAGGTTTCCTCGAGGAGATCGACCGGCTCCGCGACATCGGTTTCAAGCGTGTAACGCTCAAGACCGGTGCATACTCCATGGTCGAACTCGCCATGGCACTCCGATACTGTTCGGAAGCCAGGATCGACCTCCTGACCATCGACGGTGCCCCCGGCGGTACCGGCATGAGCCCGTGGCCGATGATGAACGAATGGGGTATCCCGACATTCTACCTCCAGGCACTCACCTACGAGTTCGCCCAGAAACTCGAGAAGAAGGGCTTCCGCGTCCCCGACCTCGCCATGGCTGGTGGGTTCTCCGATGAGCCCGGCGTCTTCAAGGCACTCGCCATGGGTAGCCCCTACTTCAAGGCAGTCTGTATGGGCCGCGGCCTCATGATCCCCGGATTCGTTGGCAAGAACATCGAGAAGTGGATCAAGGATGGCGACCTGCCGAAGTCTGTCTCCAAGTACGGCAACAATGTCAACGAGATCTTTGTCTGCTACGAGGAGCTCAAGGAGAAGTACGGCAACAAGATGAAGGAGATCCCCATGGGCGCAGTCGGTGTCTACACCTATGCATCCAAGTTCCGCACCGGCCTCCAGCAGCTCATGGCAGGCAGCAGGAACTTCCGGCTCTCGACCATCACCCGCGACGACCTCATGGCACTGACCGAGGAAGCAGCCGGTGTCTCGGGCATCGAGTACGTCATGTCCGCACGGTACGACGAGGCCATGGGCCAGCTGCTCGACTGATTGCTGACATATCAGTCCAGTTACGTCTGCTCGCCGGGGGCGACCCCGGCAAATCTTTTTTGGAAGAACCGGTCCAGCAGGAACGGGCGTGAGGAATATCACTTAGAGCGATACGGAATAATAGCAATATGCCGTGTATAAGGGTCTACTTCACACCCGCTGACTTCAGTTTCTTTTCAATTTCTACCGAGATGCAGTAGAACCCGGGCAACGTGAAAAAACGTTTATCCTGTTCTATCGCTTCATGGATATCCTCATCTGATATTCCGTTCTGCCCGGGATCCAGGATTTCGTGGAACAGCACTGAACCGCTGCTTGGTGTTATCCTGCACAAGCAGCGCCATTCGTAACCCGCCCTGATGTAATAATACGACTGCCCGATCACCGGACTTTTAGTGGTCTGTAATTGCTTCAGGATCATATCATACGGAGGTTCTGATTTGTTGAGCATGATGTACCGGGGCGGCAGAGGGACTGCACCGGTATTTTTCTTTCCTTCGGACATTATTCACCTCCTTATGACAGTGCCTTGTCGCCCAGTTCCCCTGTCCTGACCCGCATGGCACTGATCATCGGGCAGATGAAGATCCTCCCGTCGCCATGCCGGCCGGTCTGGTTGACATTCACGATCGCCTGAACAATCCGGCTGACATCCTCATCGTACGCAACGATAATGAGCATTCGTTTTGGCAGGAAACCGAATGCAAACTCCGTATCCGGGTGTACCTGTGACCCGGTCATTCCGGTTCCGGCATCCGTTGAGTCGTTACAGGACGGGGCGTTTTCAATCTGCATCCGCATATTCCTGCTTAAGGATTCGCCCAGTTCCCGTGCGCTGACTTTCCCCTTTTGCTGGCCCCGGCCGGTGACATACAGGAGTGTCACCCCCGGGACACCGGTGGCTATAAGGGACTGTTTGGTATTTTCAACCTGTTCTTCCCGGAGGATGGCGATGATCTGCTTCATATCTTTTCAGGTTCCGCCTGCCTTGCCGGCAGTACGGATCGCGAAGTTATCCTCAACGTAGGTGATGAATATTTTTCCGTCGCCGATAGTACCTTCATCAGGTTTGTTTTTCTCCCGGGTCTTCGCTTCTGCCCGGATGATGCTGACTGTTTTTGCCACCTTGCCGTCCGGTACTACGATCATCAGCATCTCCTTGGGAATTTCCGTGTAGTGAACTGCACCAAACGTAATTCCCATCTCCTTGCCGTGTCCGGTTACATGAAGGCGGGTCATCCCCGCTATTCCGGCAGCGTCGAGCGCGTTAACCACCCGTTGCGTTGATTCCGGCCGGATCACGGCCCAGATCATTTTCATGATTGGCTCTCACCGTCTCCTGATACCAACATCAAAGACTGCCGGATTTCCCTTTAACGGGCCAGGCACAAGGATTGTTTCATGTGACTTTTTAGTTCTGCATAAAAGAATCCGGGACAACGTATCCTGCAGGTTGTTTGTGGTATTTCCTGAAATTGATTAGTGTGCAGCATCTATAGCCGGTCCCCGGGAGTGAATCCCCCCGGGCAGACCTCTGAAAAGACTATAGTTGTGAATAATGTTTGTGTTTCTTTGTTACACCTCCGTTTCTCCGGTGCGGATCCGGATCGACTTTTCAACAGGCACGACAAAGATCTTGCCATCCCCAATCTTCCCGGTGCGGGCGGATTCCGTAAGGGTAGCAATCAGTATATCGAGATCTTTCTCCCGTACAACAATCTCGATCTGGATCTTGGGTAGCATATCGACCGTCATCAGACCTCCGCGGTATTCAAGGGTGATTCCTTTCTGCTCACCACGTCCTTTGACTTCTGAAACAGTCATCCCTTTGAATCCTTTTTCCTCCAGTGCTTTTTTGACGAACTCGAATCGTTCCGGTTTGATGATTGTTTTTACCAGTTTCATATTGTCTCCTCCCGGCTCAGCACCGCTCCCCGTGCTGGGAGATGTCAAGCCCGACATATTCTTCCTCATCCGTTACCCGCAGCCCGATCGTTTTGTCGATAACAATTGCAAGGATGTAAGTTACCACGAACGCGTAGATGACTGCCGCTCCGGCACCAACTACCTGTGCAATGAACTGGTGCGTGTTACCTTCGATCAGGCCTGACACGCCATTAATGGCAGCCACGGCGAAGATACCGGTTGCAAGGGCACCCCAGAGGCCGCCCATGCCGTGCACTGCCCAGGCATCGAGGCTCTCGTCAACACCTTTTTTCTGGCGCCAGAGCATGATGCTGTAGCACAGGATACCCCCAACGGCCCCGATAATGATCGCTGCCATCGGTGTCACGTAACCGGCTGCCGGCGTTATCGCGACCAAGCCGGCCACTGCACCACTGACAAACCCGAGCGAACTCGGCTTGCCGCCATGGGCCCAGCTCACCAGCATCCAGGCAAGGGCACCTGCTGCGGCTGCTATGTTGGTAGTAACGAACGCTAATGACGCAAGACCGTTGGCTCCGACAGCACTGCCCGCATTGAACCCGAACCAGCCGAACCAGAGCAGGGCTGCACCAAGGATCGACCACGGGATGTTAGCCGGTTCCATGGCGTACTTGCCATAGCCGACACGTTTGCCGATCACAATCGCAAGCGCAAGTGCTGCAAAACCAGAACTGATGTGAACGACCGTACCACCCGCAAAGTCCACTGCACCGAACAGGGAGGACCAGCCACCGCCCCACACCCAGTGGGCCAGCGGATCATAGACTATGGTTGTCCAGAGGAGGGCAAAGATGAGATACGAGCTGAACTTGATGCGTTCTGCAAATCCCGAGGTCACAATAGCCATGGTAACGGTCGCGAACACGAGCTGGAAGACCATGTAAAGCAGTCCCGGTATCGCCGAACTGTACGGCCCCGGGTCCATCCCCACGTTATTTAATCCGACGTACTGTAAGTTGCCGATGAACCCGTTAAGCGAACTGGTGGGATCATTGCTGAATGCCAGCGAGTACCCGAACAACACCCACTGGATGCTGACGAGCGCAAAGGCAACGAACGAAAGGGTGATCATGTTGATGAAGTTTTTCTTCCGGACAAGACCCCCATAGAAAAGTCCAACGCCCGGCGTCATGATCATGACGAGCGCCGTTGAGGCGAGGATCCATGCTGTTGCTCCTGTATCAATTGCCATTCATTTCACCTGTGATGAAGACTGTAATGTTCGCGCCAGTCCGGGCCGATTGGTTCCCGGAGGGTGCTGCTGATCAGGGAAAGAATCCGGCATGTGACCGCACTGAAAACCCGGAGCTCCGGAATGTCCCACAAACCGGCGCCTCCCACCATGCCTGATATCATCATGTCTCCCTCCTTTTCCCGATCTCTGGTTAAGTTTTGTAGGAAAGAATATTCGTTCCTACATATTTAAATATTTCTAATTAGAACATATTCTCCGGTGCATACCCGGCATGACAGGAATGCATAATCTGGTTTGCACATGCATTGAGCACCGTCTCAGTGCTTCCGTATATTGGATGGTGTTAGAATGGCACACGCAAATAAACCAAAAAAAATGACAGAAATGACAAAAGAGCAGATCAGTGGAGTTCACGCTCTTATTAAAAAGAAGAATATCCAGATCGTTGACCTGAAATTCAATGACCTGCCGGGCCTCTGGCAGCATTTCTCAATCCCGGCATCGGAACTGAACGGTTCCACGGATCCCAAATCCGGGATCTGGTCGGAAGGGATCGGATTCGACGGGTCCTCAATCAGGGGATTCCAGAAGATCCAGGAGTCCGATATGCTACTCTACCTGGACACTTCCACGGCAGTTGTCGATCCGGTCTGTGAAGTCCCCACGCTCTCGATCATCTGTGATGTCTTCGATCCCCTCACGAAACAGGCGTATACCCGCGACCCCCGGTTTATCGCCCACAAGGCAGAGGATTACCTCAGATCCACCGGTATCGCCGATGAGAGTTTCTGGGGGCCGGAGTACGAGTTCTTCCTTTTCGATGATGTCAGGTACTCCCAGAGTGTCAACCAGGGATCCTATTCCGTAGATTCCATTGAGGGGAGCTGGAATTCCGGCCGGAACGAGCAGCCGAATCTCGGATACAAGCCACGGTACAAGGAAGGATATTTCCCGGTACCTCCCCATGATTCGCTCCAGGATGTCCGGAGCCAGATGATCCTCAGGATGATCGAGACCGGTATCCCTGTCGAAGTGCATCACCATGAGGTTGCTACCGCCGGGCAAAACGAGATTGACATGCGGTACAGCTCGCTTGTCAGGATGGCAGATCACTGCATGATGTACAAGTATATTGTCAAGAACATGGCGCGGGAGTTCGGGATGGTGGCAACGTTCATGCCCAAGCCACTTTTCGGCGATAACGGATCCGGTATGCACACACACCAGTCCCTGTGGAAAGACGGGAAGAACCTCTTCTTTGATCCTAAGGGATACGGCATGATCAGCCAGACAGCGAAATATTACATCGGGGGTCTCCTGAAGCATGCCAACGCACTCATGGCCTTCTGTGCTCCTTCAACCAATTCATACAAGCGACTCGTGCCGGGATACGAGGCACCGGTCAATCTTGTGTACTCGCTCCGGAACCGTTCCGCTGCCGTCCGGATCCCGATGTACTCGGAGAATCCCAAATCAAAACGGATCGAGTTCCGCCCGCCCGATCCTATGTGCAACCCGTACCTCTCGTTCTCGGCCCTGCTTATGGCTGGCATTGATGGTATCAAAAAGAAGATCGATCCCGGCCAGCCGTTCGAAGGCAACACCTACGAGCTCGAAGGAACGGCGGCAAAGAAGCTCCCGACCGTTCCCGGCTCGCTCGAGCAGGCGATTGATGCACTCGAGGCAGACCACAGGTTCCTGCTCGAAGGCGGGGTCTTTACGCAGGACGTTATCGATGTCTGGATCGAATACAAACGTGCGGAGATGGACGGTGTCAGGCTCAGGCCCCACCCGTGGGAGTTCCACCTGTATTTCGATATGTAACAATATCCCTTCTTTTTTCCGAACAATCTTTGCAGCTTCTCCGGGTTTCTGGTGCGACACCTGTAGCAGGATTTGCCAGGCAGGGCTTTTGATTATTATCGATCAGTTCCAGGGCAAAACAGATATCGGCCACGAGATCCTCAGGAAGCCGGATCTCACGGTCATTGAGAAAAAAAATTCAGAAGTGTAAAACCGCATAGCCCCGATCGCTTCGCCATTGCAGACCAGTGGGATTGATGCCGAGGAGCGGTACCCGCGGAGGGCTGCTTCACCCTGGTAAATCTCCATCCGGGAATCGGAGGGGATATCATTACTGGTCATGGGCCGGCACTCGCGGATAGCTGTCCCGGTCCGGCCCATTCCTTTCGGGATATGATCGATACTGATCGGGACCGTGCTCAGGTAGCCTTCCTCGTACCCGCATGCAGCGACCGGCCGGACTTCATGCGTTTTCGGGTCGACAATCCCGATCCAGGCCATCAGGAACTGCCCCTCGTCCACCGCGATCCGGCATACCTCTTCCAGGAGCTGTTTCCGGTCCCGGATGCGGATCACGGCACGGTTGGTCCGGGAAAGGACTGCATAGAGGCAGTTTAAGTGGAGGATTGTGTCGTTTGTTCGCTTCCGCTCCACCGCCCGCATGATCACGTGCGATAATTCGGCGAACTGTGACTTCGGTTCCCCGCCTTTCTGGAGGTAATAGTCCGCCCCGCAGTTCAGCGCCTCGATGACAATCTCCTCCCTCCTGCGGCTGGTGAATATGATGAACGGGAAGTGAAGCCATGCGGCGCGTACCTCTTTCAAGAACATGATCCCATCCATTCCTGCCATCTGGTAATCAGACAGCACCACATCGTACTGGCGAATCTTCATGATCTCCAGCGCTACCGGGGCGGATTCCTGGATATCGATATGGGATTTTCCCGTCCGTTCAAGATACAGTTTCCCGACATCAAGAAGGAAGGGATCGTCATCAACGTAGAGTACCGGGATCATGGGCTGCCTGCTGAAAAATATTGATCGATGAACGGGTGCTTTCCCTCATGCAGGATCGCATCTGCATCACCGCAGAGCACGATCCTTCCCTTTTCCATCAGGCAGATCCGGTCACCGAGAGCGATTGCATCCCGGAGATCGTGGGTAACAAGAATGACCGGGATCTTTGCACCTGCCAGTAATGTTTTGAGTTCCTGCCGCATCTGCACCTGCGTCCGGATATCAAGTGCACTGAACGGTTCATCGAGCAGGAGGCACTTTGGCTCCACCGCGAGCGCCCTGAGCAGGGCAACCCGCTGACGCTGGCCTCCAGACAGGCTTCCTACCATTTCATCGCAGACTCCCAGCAGGTCAAGCGATCCGGCAAGTTCCCGTATCCGGGCTTCGATTTCCTCCCGGGGGAGGTGACGGATGCGCAGGCCGTACGCGATGTTTTCGGCCACCGTCATATGCGGGAAGAGGGCATAGTCCTGGAAGACAAAACCCGTGCCACGGGATTCGGCAGGTATGCAGGTCCGGGTAGCCGTGTCGACAAAGGTTTCACCGCCAATCCGGATATGCCCGGTATCCGGCGTCATGAGCCCACCAACGAGGTTGAGGATCGACGATTTCCCGGCGCCGTTCTCTCCGAGTAGAACGAGAGTTCCCCCCTCAGGCATCTGTATGTCCACATCCAGTACGAAATCCCGGAGACCTTTTTTTACCGAGATATCGATCATGAGCCGGCCTCTTCTTTTTCGGTGAGGATTTTTACCGCAATGATCACGGCAAACGAGATAATCACGAGCATCACTGCGAGCACGAGCGAAACCTCCATGCTGCCCTGCATTGCGCCGTAGATGGCAAGTGGCATTGTCTGGGTTTTGCCCTGCAGGTTCCCGGCAAACATGATAGTGGCCCCGAACTCACCCAGCGCCCGGGCAAAGGTCATGACTGCCCCGGAAAGGATGCCCGTCATGGCAAGCGGGACGGTAATCGAGAAAAATGTCGTAAGCGGTGAGGCGCCGAGAGTCCGGGCCGCATGCTCGTACACCCGGTTGACCCCGGCAAAACTAGTCCGGGCCTGCCGGATATAGAACGGCGAGGCAACAAAGACCTGCGCCATGATCACGGCAATGGTCGTAAACGCGATATCGATTCCCGCCAGGTTCAGGTACTGTCCGATAAACCCCCGGCGCCCGAATGCCATGAGCAGCGCAAGGCCGGCAACTGCTGGCGGGAGCACGACCGGGAGGTCGGTGATCGTATCGATGATCTTCTTTCCAGGGTACTGGCAGCGGGCATTGATGTATGCGACCGGTGTCCCAAAACAGATCACGATACCGGTGCTGATGCTCGCAGTGATGAAACTTAAAAAAAGGGCATCCATTACCACCGGATCCTGCAATGAGGCGAGCAGGAATTCCGGCGGGACACGGAGCAGGAGAGCAGCCAGCGGGATACAGATAAACGAGACCGCGAGCACAACAAAAACCGTAATAAGGATACGGAGCGGCAGGTTTCCCCTCCTGCAGATCCGTTCCAAGGTGATTGTCATGCCCGTTTAGTCCCCGTACGGGTTATTCCTCTTTTGTCCGTTCCGGTTCAGCGGACTACCGGTGTAAACCCGTATCGCGTTAAGATCGCATTTCCTTTCGGTGATTCGATAAACTGTACGAACGCTGATGCCCGGTCCTGTACTGCGGATCCCTGCACAATCCCGAGCGGGTACTCGGCAATCACGTTGTACTTGTCGGGTATCGGGAGCGTGGTTATCAGTGCCCGGTCCCCTTCGCTCACATCGGACGCGTACGCAATCCCCGCATCCGCCTCGCCGACACGGATATGGGCAACGAGCGCTGTGACCGCGGGATCTTCCGATACCACATTGTTCATGACGGCATCGCGGTATCCCGGCCCGTAGGCTGAGTCATTGGCCATTTTTCCGAGCGTCTGCCGGGTATAATCTCCGAACGGGACTTCCTTTGTCCCCATCACGAGCCGGATACCGGGATGGGCGAGATCAGAAAGGCCGGTGATATTAGCCCGGTTTTCCTTTGGAACAATGAGTGCCAGCTTGTTTTTTGCAAAGATCTTAACGGAATCGTTGACGATCAGTCCTTCCCCCTGCAGGGCCGTCATGTGTTTCGTATTTGCTGACAGGAACAGATCCGCGTGCGCACCCTGTTCGATCTGGGTGCGGAGTGCCTGCGATCCGTCGAAGTTCAGGACAATTTTTCTGTCCGGGTGCACTGCCTCGTAGGCTTTGGCGATATCCGTCATGACTCCCGTTAGGGATGCTGCGGCAAATACCGTCAGTTCATTTTTCTCAGGTGCGGGAGCTGTCCCTGATGAGGTACAGCCTGTCGCAAGAAGAAGAGCAAGGATCGTGATCCCTGCTGCCAGTGAGATGAGAGTTGTGTCTTTTGTCATGATAATGCCTCGATTGTTCAGTTCAGGGTTGAAAATTCATGTCTGCCGTTTCAGCACCCGCATGGTCCCGCTGAGATTTTTGTCAGCCGGACCCGGACCTCACCTGGCCCCAGGTTTTCTGAATGCAGGGAAAATCCCCGGTACTCGGCATCCATTACGATCCATGGCGGCACGTGGTCGCAGACAATCTCCAGTTCGGAGAATGAACCCTGCTGAACAAACGGCCGGAGCACCTGCTTGCTGCTCACCTCGGGGCGCTTCCCCTGAATATCGCGGATTGAGATATAATATTTCCCGGGTGCGATTTCGAGCGGGGCTGGGATATCTGCGCCAGCCGGCAGCGGAGCTTTTTCCACGAGCTCATCCTTTGCTTCCTGCCAGACAACATCGAGGAATTCTGGAGGATTCCCGGTGATCTCATAGATCTGGCATCCCGCCTTCTCCAGCCCGAAGAAGAGGGCCCCGCTTGCCGACTGTGCGACAAGAATCCGACAGTTCCCGAGGAATGCCATGAGTTCCCCCGTCTTTGTGCGCAGGCCGGCAAGCCCGCCATCTGTGTCGAGCGCGAACGGGAAACTCCGCTCTATCAGCCACCTTCCCCGCACCCTGCGGTACACGGCAATCGTGCCCGGTTCGCTGAGCGGGATGGTCCGTCCGTCACTGCCCATGATCACGGCAATCTCTGAAACGCACATGATCTCCTCCCGGGTTACAGGGCAAGACGCCCCAGGGGAACCCCCCCTTCGATATGCGAGTCGAGGATATCCGGTACGTCCCCGGGGGTCACCGGACCGTACCAGACATTGCCGGGATACACGACCACGACCGGCCCTTTCTCGCAGATACCAAAGCAGCCGGTGTTGGAGAGGAAGACCTCCCCGCCGATGCCGCGTTCTTCGATCTCTTCCTGGAATTTAGCCATCACCTCAAGACCCGCCCTGGTGTGGCAGAACCCTTTCTGCTGCCCGCTCGGCCGGGAGCTGGTGCAGACAAAGATGTGGTGTGTGGGTTTTTGCATTTCAGATACCTTCCATGAGTTCTGTCCTGTGGGTTTCTTCGTACCGGCTCCTCCGGTACGAGCCGTGTTTCTCTTCCAGCAGCGTGTTCGTGACCCGGTCGAGGAGCGCAATCGTTCCCGCGTACCCGATGGAAAGGATCCGCTGGCCCCCGACCCGGTCATGGACGGGAAAGCCGGTCCGGACAACCGGGATGCCATGCCTCTCGGTGAAGAATTTCCCGCCGGAATGGCCGATCGCGATATTGGCACCGGCCCGGAGCGCTGCCGCCTCGATCGCGGCAAAATCCGTCTCTTCCAGGACGGCGGGCTGTTCGTCCAGGCCCATAAGGAGCGGCTCGAGGCAGGAAGTAAGCCGGCTCGTCCGGGTCCCGGTTGCGATGACGACCGGGGCGAGGCCGTTCTCGGTGCAGGTCCGGGCCAGGGCATATACCAGTTCCGGTTCGCCGTAGATGACCGCCCGGCCCTCCGCGTTATACTTGTGGGCGTCAGCCATTGCATCGAGGAGCCAGCCGCGTTCGTTCACGAGGGCCACCGGCCGGGGGTGCCCGCTGACTTTTTCGAGCAGGGCAATGAGCTGGTCGGTTGCCCCGACCCCCACTGGGAGCGGCAGGGTGGCGAGCGGGACGCCGTACTCCTGTTCGAGCCAGAGGCCGGGCGAGAGATTGTCCGGGCAGGTTGCCCCGAACTGGATCGTGAGCGGGGCGCCGGGCATGGGAGTAATCTCCTGCGTCCGTGTCCCTCCCGACGGGATCTTCTGGTACCTCCCGGCGAACGGGCGGTCAAGGGTCAGGGAGTAATCGGGGATGAACGTGCAGTCAAGTCCCATGATGGCGAAGATCCTTTTAATCTCCCGGATATCCGCGGGACTGATATGCGGGAGGATAACGTTGATGCGCCGGTGCGGTTCCGTGGGCCGGGCAAAATGGGTAATGATTGCCTTAGTCGCGGCCCAGTACCCTTCCGTGTGGCTCCCGCTGTAACTCGGCGTGGGTACCGGGATGATGTCGGGGCAGCCAGTTTCCTGCACGGTCTGGTAATCGCGGATGATCCGGTCCAGGTCCTCGCCCATGGTCTCGGCAAGGCAGGTGGTCAGGACACCAATCACTGACGGTGCATAGACTCTCCTCACATTGTCGAGCGCTTTTTTCAGGTTTGCTTCCCCGCCGTGGATGGTCTGCTTCTCGTTGAGCGAGGAGGAGGCGATATCCACCGGCTCATTGAAGTGGTTGACGCAGGTGAGGCGCATGTAGGTACTGCATCCCTGCGAGCCGTGGACGAGCGCCATCGCTCTCTCGATACCCCGGAACGCGATGATGCCCCCGAGCGGCATGCAGTGCTGGCACTGGTTCTCGTTCACCTGCCGGACCATACCGGAATTCCCGTCCGGCACCATCAGGCACCTCCCGCCGGGGTCCGGAGGTACTTCCAGACCGGGGAGCAGGTGGTGACGTACACCTCGCGGGCAAAATTCACGGCACCGTCGAACCCTGCAAGGCACTCCTTGCGGTCATGGTTGTGGTCCACGAAACCAACGCCCAGTTTGTAAGCGAGCACGCGTTCCTTGACGCCGCCGGCCATGACATCGACCTGCTTTTCGATAAGGAACCGCTCGATCTCGGCCGGGTTGGTGTCGTCAACCACGATCGCTCCTTCGTCAAGGAGACTCGTTATGGTCGCGTACTCCTCGGTTTTGCCGGTCTGGGTGCCGGTGAGGACGATCTCCATCCCGAGCTCGCGGAGCTGCCGGATCAGGGCAACGGCCTTGTAGGCCCCGCCCACGTAGATCGCTGCCCGTCTGCCGGCCAGTTTCTGCCGGTAGCGTTCGATTGCCGGGCGGATGCGGGCCATCTCCCGCTCAATGAGCGCTTCGGCCCGTGCGGTGATGGCCGGGTCATCGTAGAACCGGGCAATCTTCCGCAGGCTTTCAGCCGTGTTTTCGGCGCCGAAGAAATTGACATCCATGAATGGGGTGCCGAACTCTTTCTCGAGCTGCTGGGCCACCCAGTGCATCGAGCCCGTGCACTGCACAAGGTTGAGGCACGCACCGGGTGCCTGTTTCAGGGTCGCTACCGTCGAGTCGCCGGTGAAGGCTACGTTGATCTCAATGCCCATCTCGGCCAGGTAGCGCCGGGCAAGCCACATCTCGCCGCCCAGGTTATACTCTCCGAGAAAGTTGAGCTTCTGCGTCTTTTTGACCAGTTCTCCCTCTTTTGGCATGATCAGCCGCATGAGGGCGAGGGCCGCGGCCCGGTACCCTACCACCTTGTTGCCGGAGATGAAGCCGCTCGACTCGACCGGGATCACCTCGGTCTGGTGGTGGCGCGTTGCATTCCTGCATACAGCGATGATGTCGTCGCCAATCATGCCGGTCACGCAGGTCGCGTACACGAAGATTGCGGGGGGGTGGTATTTCTCAACGATCTCATCGATGCAGGCGGCGAGTTTCTTCTCGCCACCGAAAATCACGTCCCGCTCCTTCATGTCGGTCGAGAAACTGTTCCGGTACATCTCCGACCCGCTCGACAGGCTTCCCCGGATGTCCCAGGTATATGCAGCGCAGCCGATCGGGCCGTGGACGAGGTGGACTGCGTCCGTGACCGGGTTTAAGACCACGCGGGCCCCGCAGAAGACGCAGGCACGCTGGCTGACGGAGCCGGCCAGGCTGTCATCAGTGCAGTGGATGCTGGTCTTGCTTTTACCGGTAGTCAGGATGGAGTCCTGGCGTTCGCTGATACAGGCCGATCCTTCGGGGATTAGAGAGAGGGTATCCATTTTTCACTTCCGGTCATTACCCGTTATAACACAAGTTCAAAGTCTTCATCCAGGCAATCGCGGTCCCGGCGGTCAAGGAGAGCATTGCTGATCTGCTCTATCAGGCGCAGGCATCCCCGGTAACCGACAACCGGCATGAGCGGGTGGACGGCCCGGTCCAGGATCGGGAACCCGAAACGGACGAACGGGACATCCTCGGCCCGGGCAATGTACTTGCCATAAGATGTGCCGATGAGGAGATCCACCGGTGCTTCCCGGATCCATTGCTGGAGTTCGAAAAGATCGCCTTCCGCTTTGACTCTTGAGCCGGTTATCCCGGCATCTTCGAGCATCGTTGAGACTTCGGTTTCGAAGGTTTTACCGGGTGTGCCCGTAAGGACGTACACCGGGACCATGCCCATCGTGATCAGGAACGCGGTGAGCGCTATCACATGGTCGGGATCACCGAAGACTGCGACCCGCTTTCCCTGGTAGTGGAAATGCGTGTCGATCAGCGTATCGATGACCTGCCCGCGTTCGAGCGTGAGGGAAGCGGGGATCCCGACCCCGAACCAGTCCCTGATCGCCATGATGAAATCGTCGGTCGCTTTTATGCCGATGGGCAGCCTGAGCGGGATACCGGTCACACCGCATTTATCCTGCAACAGATCGGCAGCATCGTTCGATGCGAAGGATCCGAGGGCAAGGGTAACCTCCGAATTGCCCGCATCGCGGATTTCGGCGACAGTGGTACCGCCATCAGGGTACATCTGGTACCTGCTGGTCAGCGGGGTGTCGAGCACGCCCGACGTGTCCGGGAACATGATCATTTTTACACCGAGTGCGTCAACCATCCGCCGGATCTCCCGCATGTCGCCGGGATTGACAAAGCCGGGCAGGACGTTCATCTGCGACTTTTTTTGGGGACTGTCGGACCGGGCAAGATACGAGACCATAGCCCTGCACATGCCGGAGAACCCGGTAACGTGGGAGCCCTGGTAACTCGGGGTGTTGACGTGGATGACCGTTTTTCCTTCCGGGATCTCTGCCTGTTTGATTATGCTCGGGAGATCGTCACCGATCGTCTCAGAGAGGCAGGTGGTATGGACCGCCATGATCTCGGGATTGTAGATCGCAAAGACGTTTTTTATGGAGGTCTTTAAGTTCGCAGCCCCGCCGAAAACCGAGGCGCCTTCGGTAAAGGAACTGGACGACGCGAGCACCGGGTCCCGGAAATGCCGGGTCAGGTGCATGCGGTGGTACGCACAGCAGCCCTGCGAGCCGTGGCTGTGGGGCAGGCAGCCGTGGATGCCGAGCGCGGCATACATGGCGCCGAGCGGCTGGCAGGTTTTTGCCGGGTTGATCTTGCCGGTCGTGTGTTCGACCGGGCCTTCCGGTATGCATTCAAGCATGGGTTTCACTTCCTTCGCTGTTCTCTTTCTCCCAGGGGGGAGTGATCAGTTTCCAGGCCGGGGAAGTCAGGGCATTGACTACGTCCCTGGCAAAGTTCAGGGCGCCGTTGTAACCGGCGTACGGCCCGCTGTAGTCATAGGCGTGCAGCTGTTTGGACGCAACGCCCATCTTGTGGACAATGTACTTGTCCCGCACTCCCGAGAGGAACAGGTCGGGTTTTGCCGTCCGGATCAGGACTTCGACCTCGTGATGGTTTGCATCGTCGATAATGACCTGCCCGTCCTTCATGTTCGGGTAGATGCCCTCGTAGTAGCTGAGCGGGACCTTGCATTTGAGTTCGTCGAACTTCTCCTTCGACATGTTCAGGTGGACGTGGGCATCCTGGTACATCTTCTCATCGGCCACGAGATGGAGCTCGGGGATGTTTTTCGAGTCCGCATCGCTCTTGATCGTGGGGATGACCTGACGGCCTTCGTAGTCGTCCCGGTGGGCGAACTCGTAGCCGGCAATGATCATCTCCATGCCGAGGTCGCGGAGCAGGTACTGGTAGTGGTGGCTCCGTGAACCGCCGACGATCGCAAACGCGGTCTTGCCTTTGAGGATCTTGCCGTACTGCTCAAGGGCCGGGGCGACCCGTGCGGTCTCCCGGGCAATGACTGCTTCCGTCTGTCTGTTGAGTTCCTCGTCCCCGAAACACCGGGCCACCTGGCGCAGCGACTGGTTCGTGGAATCGATCCCGATAAAGTTGACTTTCAGCCACGGCGTGCCGTACTTGGTCTCCATCATCTCGGCTATGTAGTTGATCGAGCGGTGGCACTGGACAAGGTTCAGGTCAGCGAGGTGCAGGTTTTTGATGTCCAGGTAACTGGAGTCGCCGGTCAGGATGCAGTTGACCGTGTAGCCGATCTCCTTTAAGATCCGTTCCAGTTCCCAGCCATCGCCGCCGATATTGTACTCCCCCAGGATGTTGATGACGTGTTTTTCGGCTTTCCGCTCCGTTCCGGTGCCGATCACCTTCTCCATGAGGTTGTTGTTCGCTATGTGGTGGCCTGCCGACTGGCTGACCCCCTTGTACCCCTCGCAGTTGTACGCGATCACCTGGATCCCGTGCCGCTCCTGTGCGGCTTTCGCTACCGCGTTGATATCGTCGCCGATCAGGCCGACCGGGCAGGTGGCGCAGATGTTGATTGCCCGCGGGTGGAACGCGGATACGACCTCGTCGATCATCTTTGCGAGTTTCTTCTCCCCGCCAAAGACGATGTCCGGCTCCTGCATGTCTGTGATGAAACAGAGCTGGGAGTAGATCTTCTCTTTTGGGGTCGTATCATCAGCCCTGGCCTTGTTGCGCCGTGTGCCCCAGCTGTAGTACCCGCAGCCGACCGGGCCGTGGGTGATGGTGATCATGTCCTTGATCGGGCCGACAACCACGCCTTTGCAGCCGGCATAGGCGCAGCCCCGCTGCGAGATGATGCCGGGGATCGTCCGGGTGTTCGCCTCGATCTGGGGGCAGCATTCCGCTGCCTCGTCTTTAACTATGAGATGCTTTTTCCGGTTTTTCTTTACCGTATCCGGGTAAGGCCCGAGCATCTCCTCCAGTGTTACATCCGTTCCTGTCACAAATCTCACCTCCGTTACCAGATTGCTGCTTCGCCTGCTTCCCCGGTCCGCACGCGGACCGCGTCAGAGACCGGCATCACGAAGATGGTCCCGTCCCCGATCCCGTCCCCGATCCCGTACCCGGTCCGGTTCGCGCCTGCTATCGCTTCGATGATCCGGGGAACATCATCGTCATGTACCAGGATCGTGAACAGGCGCCGCGGAAAGAACCGCGAGCCGTCAAGGAAACTGGTGACCATCTTCTCGGTATCCCCTGCTTCGCTGAACTCGTCCATGCCCATGGACAGGAGCTTCTCTTTGCATTCCTCGATCGCTTTTGGATCGGTGACCAGGTTTCCCCGGCCAAGGACTTTTACTGCCGTGAACCCGGCAACGCCGGCTGCAACGAGGGCTTTTTTGGTGGCGCCGGTCTTCTTCATCCGGACTACCGCCAGGATCTCTTTCATGGTCTTCCCCCTCACAGGCCCGCGATGCCCTTCGAGATGGTGTAGACCTCGTCGACCGGGCTGACAAAGATCTTGCCGTCGCCAAACGTCCCTTCCGTCCCGGTCTTTGCGACCGATAAGATCATCTTAATGACCTTGTCCTTTGCATCCTCCGGGATCACCATCAGGATCAGGGTCTTTGGGATCTCGTCATAGACCATCCCCCCGATCCTGATCCCTTTCTGCTTCCCTCGTCCCACGACATCGACCATGGTCGCTGCATTGAATCCCGCAGAGGAGAGCTCCGCAAGCACTTCGTCCTTCTTCTCGGGCCGCACAATTGCACGTATCAGTAACATTGCCACTCACACACCTGATTTTGTCCTCGTTTCGTACTCCGTTCACATCGCGTCAAGGAACCCGTGCTGCATCATGAGCTCTTCCAGGCGTTCCTGTTTCATCGGTTTCGGGATGACGAACATCTTGTTCTCGTCGATGGCTTTTGCCAGGTTCCGGTACTCGTTTGCCTGCCCTGACGCAGGGTCGAAGTCGATAACGGTCTTCTTATGGATCTCGGCCCGCTGCACGAGGTTATCCCTGGGGACAAAGTAGATCAGCTGGGATCCGAGCTCCCCGGCAAATGCCTTGAGGAGGGGAAGTTCGTTGTCCACCTTGCGGCTGTTGCAGATGATGCCGCCGAGCCGCACTTTGCCGTTCGTTGCGTACTTCTGGATACCTTTTGCAATATTGTTGGCCGCGTAGAGCGCCATCAGTTCGCCGGATGCCACGATGTAGATCTCTTCTGCCTTTCCTTCCCGGATCGGCATCGCGAATCCCCCGCAGACCACGTCACCGAGCACATCGTAGAAGACGTAGTCGAGGTCGTCGGTATATGCCCCGAGCGATTCCAGCAGGTTGATGGACGTGATGATGCCCCGGCCGGCACAGCCCACGCCCGGCTCCGGTCCCCCGGATTCCACGCACCGGGTGTTGCCGAACCCGGGCTTGAGGATCGCATCGAGTTCGATGTCATCTCCCTCGTCCCGCAGGGTGTCGAGCACGGTCTTCTGGCACAGCCCGTGGAGCAGGAGCCGGGTCGAATCTGCTTTCGGGTCGCACCCGACTACCATCACTTTCTTCCCGGCCTCCGCCAGTGCTGCAACCGTGTTCTGGGTTGTGGTCGATTTGCCGATACCGCCTTTTCCGTAAATTGCCACTTGTCGTTTCATTCTGATATACCTCTGATATTCACGCCTTGTCCAGGCCCGGGACACCATCCGCCGGGCTCCTGAATTTTTTTTGCAGATTCCCCAGGGTGTGCTGATCACGCGTTCAGCAGATCACGAGGCAGGCAGGCCATGCCAGACCCCTTATGAACACCCTGCCCATTGACCGGTTCGGGACTGCCGTCATGCCGGGACCGGAGAGAACCGGTCTTGAGCATCCGAAGTCATTCCGCCCGGAAGTAAGCTGGTGAATCCGACCCCCGATGCTGTGCCGGGGGTCCAGTGTCCGAAGATCCGCGTCTCCTGAAGTACGAATCCTCCGGCGCGGGAAATGTGGCAGTGCTGCCCCGTCCCGTTTCATACCTTACGATAGTTCGCATGTAGCCTCCTGATGTTACAGTCAAGTGTCTGGTTTTACAAATATTTATATATGGTGGTAGGAAGATTCCTTCCATCAAAACAACCTGAAATACCATAATAGATCATGAAAAATCCGGTTAGTATCAACGGTAAATGTCTTCCTGACGCACCGGGTACTTAGATAATTACCAGAATCCCTGGCGCAGGAAAGAGAGCGGCCATGGGAAAAAATCCCTGGAGAGCACACGCCCGTTGTCCAACAGATCCCCATGTTCCCCGGCTGTAAAAAATTTGCACTCTCCTTCCGCATCTCTCCAGCGGGAAATGAATGAGAGGGTGGACATTTCAGACGCATGTCCTGGTAATGATCTCAACAATACGCAGGGCGGTCAGCGGGTCCACTCCCTGTGCGATAATAATTCCGGCAAGACCTGCAAAAGCAGACCAGAACACGTTTTTCACCTGCTCGTTCTTCCCGAGCATTGTGATCACGGTATCCGTCCCGGTATTCATTGCGAACCGGATGAACTTCGGCAGGAAGATAAAGAGCGGCAGGAAGAGAACCGCTGCCCCGATGAACGCGAGCGTGATTTCTGCTTTTCCGGCCAGCAAGATACCGACCGGTACCGCAAAGCTTCCGGCCAGGACTGCCGCAAGCCCGACCTCGCCGAACCAGAAGTAATGCCGCTTCAGGGCGCAGGTCGCTCTCTCTTCATCGGTCAGTGCCCCAAGATCGAAGATGCCGAGAATGTTCAGCATCCCGTACCAGACCGCATGGGTCTCTTCCGGGTCGGCTACGATCCCGAGAAAGAGGACCGCGACCGGTATGATAAGCAGGAGCAGCGGCAGGTGCGCAAAGAAAAAAATGATCGCGAGCAGGAGCCCGGCGCCGCAGATAACGGCCCGGGTCTGCAACACGGACTCAAACATTCTTCACGTCCGCAACTATCGTGATCTCGAAGACCGGGCTCATGTACCCGCCGTTCTCCGGGCTGAAGTCCCGGGAGAGTCCCAGTTTCCGTCGGGCCGTGCGGATCCGGACCGTGTGGGTGCCCGGCGCTCGCGGGTACACGCGCCGGCCGTCCGTGTCGCGCATCTCCCGGTAGGGCGGGATCTCGAACCAGTCCGGCCAGAAACGGATCCCACGCGGGATATCCGTTCCCCTCATCAGGTCCTGCAGCCGCCGGGGTATCATGTTGTCGTAGATCACGTCGATGATCAGATCCTCGCCCTCTCTCCCCGGCTGCAGGTCCAGCTCGTAGAAGACCGGGTTTCGCCGGACTTCTTCGAGCGTGAGCGGGGTGTCCTTTGTCAGCGGTTCGAGACCGGAAAAGGTGCCACGGTACAGGCCGGTCACGGTCGCGACCGGGACGTTTTCATCGTTCATGATGCACCTCTCTCCAGTGCTCATGCTCGTTCCGGAGCTTTTTGAATTCCTCAACGATCTCGTCATACCGTCCGATCTTCTGGTGGATGACGAAGAGCAGCGGATAGAGCGGGAGCACGGTCCCGAGGGTGATTCCTAATATTTCTGTTTCCATACGAATTATCTCCTGATATGGGGAGGAGGATGGTCCTCCTCCAGGATACCCGGAAGAAACCTGACGCTCCCCGGGTCTCTGCCCCCGCCAGAGTGGGCATCCCCCAGGATGCGATGAGGATGTAGTACCGGCCCGGAAATCAAAATTCCCGTTTCACCGTATTGGGTCGTATCGCAATGCGCCCCGTCCCCCACCGGGGGACATGTGGTGCAGGAGGGGGGCGATCAGGTCTTCTTCCAGGGGGTACCCGGTTCAATCCACTCTAGGCCAGTGCCGCCACGGTATCGGCCCAGGTCTCGACTTTCGTCCGGATCTCATCGTCCGAGTAGGACGTGAGGCTCACACTGTCCCGGCCGAACGTGACCATGTAGATCTCCCCGTTCGGATCGCGGCATTTCAGGGTTGCGGAGAATGCATCATTGTCGATATCGTGGACAATGCTGCCGGCGTGGGCAGCGATGTTGCCTGCTGCCGCGAGCACGGCCGTGATCCCTGCGTTGTAACCGGCGAGGCTGTTGTACTTCTCGGTGGTGTTGCCAATGGTCCTGGCACCGGCATCCTGGTAGAGGAACCTTGCCGTGTATGATTCGCGGGTCTTCTCTACCGGCGGGTGGCTGACGCCGGCGGTCTCATAGGCTACACAGGAAAACGGGTTTCCTGTGATGACCGACTGGACGATCGTGTTGAACGCCGCTGCGTCTGCTATCGGGTTCGCGAGTATGCGAACCGCGGTCTTTACGGTTGTTTTCTGTACGAAATCTGCCATTTTTTATTCCTCCAGTTTTCTCCCGGAAGATCCTCCGGATCTTCCCGGATTGCTTCCTTGTCATCGGGGCCCCTTTGACATACCAGAATGGAACACGATAGGAGATGGGCCTGGCTGAATAAATTTTCAGATGGCAAAATGGCAGGTTTTGGTGAGGATTGGAGAGGATTGGGGCGCGGGAGTTGGCCGGATGATTTTGACAAAATGGGATGGGGGAGAAATCGTACCGGTGTTGTGAGATGCTGATATAACCGGGCCATCATCACAATCTCATATCACCGATTCAACGATTCCTTTGTTGCAAAATCCAGGATAATTCTCCCATACGGAGGGGCATCACGATATACGGTTTTTATCCGACAGGACTTTTTTCAACAATTGAATGGTGTCCTCCAAGGATTCCATATATCATACATGTTCTTTGTATGAGATAAATAGAGAATAAAAATAATCACCTTAATTATTCTACAAAATAATTCTCTATCATGGAAGAGTCTCTCACTTTTTTGAAACTCGCGGAACTTGTTCTCGATGTGACAAAACATCCGTTAGGATATTATGAAATCTGGGAGGAAGCAGTAAAAACCGGATTATCCAAGCGTGTCAATACCAAGGGAAAAACACCATGGGACTCTATTGGGGCTCAAGTCTATGTAGATATTCGGGATAATCCCAAATCCCCGTTTTATCAGGTTAGCAAACGACCCACGAAATTTTCTCTCAAGAAATATTCCAATATACCAATTACCGTTCAGGAAAAACCTGTTGAGAAGAAGACACGGGATTGCTATTCCGAACGGGATCTTCATCCACTTGTTACGCGGTTTGTGTATGCAAATCAGCATTTCAAAGCTCTCATCAAGACAATCTTCCATGAATCTTCATCAAATGAAAAAAGGGATTCAACGAATGGCTTCACCCGGATCTTGTTGGCGCCTATCTGCCTTTGATGATTATGATGAAGTCACCCTCCGACTTCAGAAATCGCTCTCGATGAGTTCAGTTAAAATATTTTCCTTTGAACTGAAGAAGGATCTCAATTTTTCAAATCTTCGGCAATATTATTTCCAAGCGGTCTCGAATTCGAGTTGGGCTCATGAAGGGTATCTTGTTGTTGGAAAACTTGCCGAAGATTCCGATCTCATCGATGAGCTGCGGCGTCTGAATAATGCATTTGGGATAGGCATAATAAAACTCAATTTTGAAAGCCTCGATGAGAGTGAGATACTGTTTCAATCAAAGGTCAGGGCGGAGTTGGACTGGAATACCGTTAACCGGCTTATTGAGGAGAACCCACATTTCAGACGGTTTATAGAAGACGTCGAAGAGGATTTGCAGTTGCGGAAGATCAAAGGAGCGTATGACAAGGTACTGAATGAAGAGGAGTTGGTGAAGTATATAGCGGAGAAAAAGATTGGGTGATGATTAATTATTTTGACCCGGTGAAGGGAAGAAAATCCTGCAGTTTTCCTTCGTCAATACTTCGGTGTATAAATTCACCGATCCTTTCCGTTAAACACAATTCTCTTGCATCAAAAGAAATCCCGTAAAACATACTTTTTCCGATTTCAAGAGATGCCCAATTATTATTCGGTTGATCTGGGGTATTGTTCAAGATTGGAATGAGAAGTGAGCCTCGATAATCAAGCTGGTCGTTGTTATAGAGTTCGCCTTTGATTATTCCCATGTTTGCATTGATTTTCTTATATTCGACAATCAGAAAAAGTTGGCTGAATCGATCATCCCCATCGATTGGCGGGTTCTCCTCTCGTAAGATGGCAATAATCTCTTTTTTGGAATGGTTTTGTGGGTGTGAGGGAAGGTTGTTAGATTTATCTGGAGTTTTTGTTTTGTTCATAATATACCATCATTGCGAGGGATTATTTATTTAATTCCTCAAGAACGTCGGTTTCCATATCGTAGAAATAAAATGAAAGATTTCCATCTAATAAGTGCCGATGTTTCTTTAGCCATTTTTCAGGGATTTCTCTTTCCCCTCCGAAGACGATGAATTTTTTCTCCCCAGGTGTTTTCTCAAGCAGCCAGACATATTCTGCAATAGTCGAGGTGATTCCAGAATTATTTTTTGTTCGAGTATAACGTTTTGCCTCTCCAACAATTTTACCGTCAGAAGATACCATATCAAATTTTTTAGGGACGTTCACCACTTGTTTTTCTTCAAAAGATGTTCCAAAAAAAACACTCATTCGTTTTCGGACAACAAATTCAAATGTTTTGGGAAGTCTTCGCGGAGCTGACTTTTCGTATAATTCATCATATAATTGTTTGAGATTTTCAGGATCTAGCTTTTCACTTGGGATTTGATCCATTTGGCATTCACCTCTTCCCATTCGGCAGTCAATTGACCGGAAAAGGCTTTTTTCATCAGACCTGCATTCAACTTCTTCGCATCTAATAATCCATTATTAATTTGTTGGCGTGTTTGAATCCATTGGTCGACTGCCATCACAAATTTTTTCTGTAATTCAATAGGGGGAAGGGGAATCTTGAGCGCCTTAACTTGTGATGAATTTATATTTGAAAGACCACTCGAGTTTTTTGCACATGAGAGGAAGTACGAGTTTGCATATTGTGTTTGAAGTAATGCTGCGAGATATTCCGGAAGAAGCTTAGTCCTGTCGGTGCGTGCTCTAAAAATGTGGTTTTGATGGATCATTCCAGGGATTTCATCACGCCAGATTGTTCCTCTACCCAGATAGTTGGGGTTGCCACAACCCTCGATTAAAAGAATATCCCCATTTTCGAGATGATACCTATCAATATCTTCAGGGAGAACCTCAATTTTTTTAATTTCTGAAAGATCTAGATAACCATCTTGCACATTTGCCACTCGTAGATAAGGAACGTCAATAGTTTTTCTCCCTTGAAGTTTTCTACCTTTAGTTACCCCAGATCTGATTTCAGCGAGTTCACCAAGCGGTACCCATGAAAATTTTTTTTGATTCTTACTCGGATCTCCAAAAATATTGATAAAAGATGCGGAGAGAATTTTATCTAATAGGTCTAGTGCCTCCTCACGTTTTCTATAAATATCTTTATTTTTTTGAATAATTTGAACGATTTTTTCTTGAACAGGTAATGGGGGGAGAGGTATTTCAATATCTTGAATTTTTTCTTTACCAATTGCTGTAAATGTGCTACCTTCTCCTTGAGCACACAATCGTGGTTCAATGAAATTAAGATAATAATAGATATACATTGTATGGGCATTTGCTCCGCCACGAATCGCTGATAAACCGCGACCTATACAACATTTTTCATTTGCAATATTTGTTGGGCCAACAGGAGCTCGGACTGAAAGGAGAATATCTCCAATTTTTGCGATTTTTTTCGGTTTTGAACACCATATCCGTGGGGTGGGTGAAATATCTCCAAAATCAGCTTTTCCTTGATAGAAAACAAGACCATCGCCAGTTTCATTATATGTATCACCCGGGGGGGATTGTCCCATGTTAATATTTGCTACATCGGGCTCACCAAGTTTTGCCACTCTCCATTTTATCATTGTATTTTTTTTCATTTTCATTTTTTATCCCCCCACCCGAGGACGTTTTTCGCCAAGCCAATGAATTTTCTCGTTGCGATTTTATCTAAACATCGGACAGATTCATTCTCACAGAGAAGCCATGTGGTTTGTGGCAATTCAAGACAGGAACGGAAAGTAAAAAATAAAGAAAAATAATTTTTCAAAGCATCAGATTCTTTTTGGTGAGGTGTTTTTGAGGCATTACCCGGTTGATCAATTCGCGCACGTTCCTGGGTAAGCGATGCACAATAAAAAATGTATATTTGATTAGATTTATTCGACGCAAGATGTGTATCAGGTGAATAATCCAAATGTTGGAAAAGCCGATTTTTTATTTTTTTAGGATCTCTTTTCTCGCGTAAATGTTCATGCCAAAATAGCACTTCATTTGTCTCTTCTTTTTGTTTTCTTTTGGAACTGAGAATAAAAAAAATACACGGTTCATTAACAATAGCTGATACCGTAAAAGCATCATTAAGAATTCGACGCCACTTAACGGAAGGATCCGGTTTTAATGACCCCAATTCCGAAGATGCGAACGCATTCCAATTGAAAATTCCTTTCCCCTTTCTTAACCGAGTGAGACGTCGAGTATTATCAACACATGGATTTGGAAAATTTTGAACAAGCCATTCTAATGCAGCATCGCGAAGATATACACAATTTGATTCAGGGATTGCCTTTGAAAGCTGTAAATCATTCGTTAATAATAGATGACCATTAATTATGCTCGCACCTCCAATTAATGCATCAGGTGTTGAAAGATCCTTATCCCCCCTTAATTCTCCTGCTTTTCTTGCAATTGACTCATCTACATCAATTATGGTAAAATTTTTCCCAATAATGCTTGTTAGATAAAGATCAGGATCATATCCTGCCTCATCTTTTGGTTCGCGTATAAGGTGCGTCAGAAGTTCCGATACAACTACTGTACTTATGCAAAGATCTATTTTCCCCTCAAATCCTGCTCGAAAAATGGGATCGAGATAATCAGACCACGGCTTTTGGTCTCCTAAATAATATCGTACGCAATTTGTATCTAATGCGACTTTCCTTCTAACGCCATCATCACCTTGGGCTACCTCTTGAATACGTTCCATCGCCGTGGACATTAAAAATTACTCCACGCTGTCTGTTTTAAAATGCATTGATCCTTTCAATCCCTCAATAGATGTTGGAACAGTAACGAGAGTGAGGAGATCTTCCAAGTCATTTTTAATGTCATCTTCCAAAGCGATCAAGCGGTTTATAAGGACTTCAGGTTTTTCATAATCTAATTCTTTAGCATGATGGGGATTGTAACGGCCAACAGTCAAGTTGTAATTGGTATCCCGGATTTCTTCTATTGTAGCCCACCAGGATTTTTCACTTTCAAACGTCGTTAGAATTTCTGATTTAAGGACTGCTCGCCCACCACCATTTGGATCTTTTTTCCATACGTAAGGAAAAAGGGTGACCATTTCCTCAAGATCTCCGTCAGTTTTAAAATCCGGAAGAGCACGTCGCGTTGCTCCCAAATCCCGTCCATCACTGTCAACGCGATAAAACCATATCTTAGATGTTTTCGAATCATCTCGACCAAGAGGGCGTCGGAAAATAACAATACTAGTTTTCGCACCGCTATAGGGATTAAATACTCCATTTGGTAAGCTAATAACTGCCAAAACTTCATACTGTTCTACAAGTTTATGGCAGATGCTACGGAGCATTTTCTTGGAGTCAAAAAGTAACCCTTCTTTGAGAACGACGGCTGCACGTCCCCCTGGTCGTAGTCCGTTCATCATGTGTTGAATAAACAACGCTTCGTACATCTTGATATGATATTCGAATTGAGCGAGACGTTCCTGTTTTGTCGGGCCAAAAGGAGGATTGGCAAGAATTACATCATATTTTCCTTTATGAATGTCCTGCGATTTATTGGATAAACTATCATCATTCTTTAGTTGACTCTTCCCATCCTGGTGGAGAATCATATTCATTAACGCAAGTTTGAACACGAGCGGAACGTGTTCAGTTCCTACGAGATGTTTACTTTTTAATTCACGAAGAAGTCTCTCTTTTTCTGAAGCGGATATTTTTTTTGACTTTATATCATTTCGAACATGTTCAAAGGCCTTGACAATGAAACCGCCTGTACCACACGCGGGATCATAAATTGTTTCACCAATCTGAGGATCTGTGATCTCGACCATCCGCTCAACAATATGGCGAGGGGTAAAATATTCAGCAAATTCCTTATTTTGTCCGAATTGTTGAAGAAGAAATTCATACGCCCGACCAAAAATATCATATCGTTCTCCTTCGCCTATACCTCTTGACATGACCTCTCGTAATTTCAATTCTAATAATTTCGATGTTAATGCTCGAACTGTCGTTGTATATCGAAGGCGAAAAACGGTATCTCCAAATAATCTACGAACATCGTAGGTAATATCCGCTCCATTTTTATCAATAATAGTACGAGTTGCTAAATCATCGAACATCCTTCGACAAAAGTCAATACTATCATTATATTTTAATTCCTTTGCATAGGCATCTGGATCGGATGCCCACATATGGAAACGATATTTATTTGGGATAACCGCTTCGTCATCTTTTTTGACTATGCCAGTTGCTTCCTCAGTTTCTAATTCAATTTCATCCCATAATTTTAAGAATAAAAATAAACTAAACGTTTCGAGCCGTTCCGTCGTATGAAGTGCATCATCCCGGAATACATTTGCTATATCCCATAATACTGCACCAAATTGATTGAAATCCGGAGCTTTACTCATGCTTCACATCCTCTATTATCGGAACTCCTACAGAAAGATCAAGTGCATCCTTTGCAAGATTCATTAATTTATCAATCCCCCCAAATAGACTTTTAATTCGCATAATTCCCCCGGCCTGGTCCAGCCATTGGCTACGAAGAATCTGCTCTGTGGTGATATCAGGATTCGCACGCTTAAAATCACAAACCATCATGATCATTTCACGTTGTTCCATATTCAGATCCTTCCCCAGTGCCCATTTTTCGAAGTCACGCCTTTGATTTAACGTATCAAAATCTGATTCCCCACATGCAACTTCAACAAAATCCTCAAAAGTTGCATCAGGTTCTCCATAGAGATCACGCAAGATGGATAAATCGAAACCCATTGTTCCAAGAAATGCCCGGTCTGGGGATGTTGATCCTTTAAAGTACCGCCAACATTGTATCGATTGAACAAACCGGTGTTTGAGATTGTCTTGTTCTAACCCTCCCTTAAGTTGAGATTCAATTTGTCGACGAAGTTCTTCTAAAATTGCTGGCGAGATAGTTTCTGTAAAAACGAGATGAACAGGAACATCAGCAATTATCATCTCCTGTTGACTGCCGGTCTTACCTTTTCCGGTTTTATCATCGTCATGATCCCCACTTCGTTCATGCTCGATCAATTCCTCCTCTTCCTGTTCTATTGGTTCATCCACAATACCAGGGGTGTTATTCGTAATTGCTGGTTCGAGATGAGTGATATCAACAAAATCAACAAGATTGTATATGTTTTTACCGGTCTCTTGGCATTTCCGTGTGCCACGTCCCTTCATTTGAACATAAAGAACTTTTGATTTCGTGGGTCGTGCCATCAGGAGAACATCTACATCAGGAGCATCGATACCCGTATCGAGCATTCCGACACCGATAAGTACGATCGGCCTTGGTTCCATGTTATTGTCTTTATGGGCTTGTTCGATGATTGCTTTCCTTTCGTCATATTCAGTGATCTTTTGAAACTCTTCGATAAGTCCCTGAGCTCCAGACATCTCATTATGAACGGCCACAATAAATTTTTCAGCCGCTGCATCATTGGGGGGAAGATTGTTTCGCCGGTTATATTCTTCAATAAGGGCGTAACGGAGGTTTTTTGCATGGGCGATACTGGCTGCAAATACCATAGTTTTTACCGGTTGTCGAGCTCCGATGATATCCCCAAAATATTTTTCTGCGATAAGCCTGTTTCTTTGAGGAACATCAACGGCACGACCAAGTTGTTCGGGCTCGAAATCAAAGCCCATATCATGAACCCCTTCGAGATCGACGTTCGTATGAAATTTATGATGAATGCAAATTGCCAGACGTTCCCATTCAGGAACATCAGGGTTTGTTTCACCTTGAAGAATCGTATAGCGATAAATTGGACCCAGATATTGTCCAGGGTCAGTGAAAAAACGATCAGTGTTTACCGTTTCCTTATCGGCAGGTGTCGCTGTAAGTCCTAACAGAATTGCCCCACCTTTGCTAAAGTGCTCAAGAACACCGTACCAGTCCCCAAAATAGGAACGGTGACACTCGTCTAATACAACCAGATCGAAGTGATCTGGTTCATAAGTGAGGTATTTTTCACGAGCCGCTAGGTGCTGAATTGTTGTGACAAGAATATCGCGATGTTTATCCTCTTTCGAGCCGGTTGCGCGATCAATTTTAAAATTATCTCCTAAATAGGTCTTGAATTTCTTCACTGTTTGGACCGCTAGAGCATCCCGGTCCACAAGGAATAATGATCTCCGGACACGTCCAATCGACCATAATTTTGCAATAACTCCTGCAGCAGTTATTGTCTTGCCGGTCCCAGTTGCCATTTGAAGGTACATTCGATGACGGCCAGATTGGACCCCTCCGACCACTTGAGATACTGCGACTCGTTGGTAATCACGGAGGGTACCATTCAGTTCCAAGGCTTGTGGGTGGAAAAACTCCCCAAATTCTACGGGTGTTGGAAAATGAGTGATTTTCTCAGGAAGAGTATTTGCTTTTAGATTTTGACGGAGAAATGTGACCCCTTCGCTCGCAAAAATGAGAGAGACTTCGTTGCCAGTATTTTTCTTATAAGTACGTGCGTATTTTTTTGCTTGTTCCAAAGCAGCCCAAAGATCTTTTCCTGGTTTTTTTGCTTCCAGGATTGCAACAATTTTATCTTCGTGAAAAAAAATGCGATCGGCTTCTTCTCCATCGAGATTTTCTCGCCAGCGTTTTCTTGTGACTGTGAGATCAGTAATATTCCATCCTTGATCTCGGAGATGTTCTTCGATTAATATTTCCGCTTCATCTTCATTTCTTTGTTTCATCGAATAACACCACAAGCCATTAATTTAAGACAATTGTTTATCGACGCTAGTACTGCTTAAACTGTATACATTTCATTTTTACGATTTATTTCCTGTTTTCAATACTAACTGCCCCTCTCGTCTCAATCGTGAAATTGGAATTATCTCCAGCGGCGTTTCTCGAAGATACGCGGTCGGAAGTTCTTCCGATACAACAAATAACGAGTGTATTGAGTAATCGCCAGGAGGCAAACCATATACCACTTGAACATCTTCAACATGCGATTTCAACCACGCATCTCGCTTGAGATGTTTCATCATTAATGAAGAATGATCCCCATCATTTCCAAGGATTTTCCTTATCTCTCGCGCAATCTCTCGCGGATTCCTGGCGAAGTTAAATTGTTTGCATTCGATTGAATAGATCTTTTTTGAGGAAACGTCAATGGCGAGAACATCGATGTCTCCGATATTCACATCAGAATGCAATTTTCCTTCCGGAGATATGAAAACCGCATGATCAATTTTCCAGGAGGTATTCTTTTCAAACCATTTTTTGACTTTCTTCTCAAATGATCTCGCAGAGTCATTTTGCATCTTGCTGATAAACACCTTCATCTCTGGCGAGGTATTGTCTTCACGTAGATATCTTCCGGAAAAAACATTCCTCATCAAAAGATGCATTGCTTCATCCATGTGACGAGGACCCCAGAAAATAAGCGGGTCATCTTTTGGTTCAGGACCAATAATGAGTGGACGAACAATATAGGAAATTCGCCGGTTGTAAACCCAGGGAAAGATATCTTTATCCGTATCGTATCCATCAGGCGCGATTTCATATTTTGGTCTGGGGACAAGTGAGAATTGTTTAATTGCTTGATTGATATCTGCATCTGACCACTTCAATGTAGATTGTATCCTCGCTTTAAACTCTGAAAGGGGAAGATGGGGAGATGAAGTCTCTAATTCAAATCCGAGATCGATAACGCACGCAAAAAAACGAAGAATTTCTGTTAGGCTTAAACCAAATTCTGCTTTGAATGCCTGTTGCCATTCTTGTTTGAAATCAGCTTCAGTAACACGTCTCTCTTGTTTTTCAGAAGAGGGAATCTCATTGAATTCCTCAAATTTTGCTTCGATACCTTCACGATATTTTTCTTTAAAAAAAGTTTCAACACGATTCCAATCGGTTTCACTATCCGAATTATCACTCTCTTTGCCATCATTTGGAGCTGATACAATTAGATTGTAATAAGCGGAGTCACCAGTAAGCCCAAGATGTGAAAAATGATATGATAGTGCCAATAAAGAATCGAAATCCGTTTCACTCATCATTGTTTTATTTCCGTGAGGGGGTTCTGCAGCAATTATTTCAATTAAAGATCTCAATGCAATTGAAGTGTTATCATGTAATTCCCGTCGTGAAATTGCATGATGAACTTCGGTGGAAAGATCGCTAAAAAGATGGATTGAACTCGGAACATTATGATGGACTCTTGCAAGATAATTGAGAAATGCTTCATGTCGACAGATTACTTCAGAGAATAGCGAAAATCCCCCACTTTTTAATCCGGACCAATAGAGCATGTTGATACTTGTAAAAAGTATCAGAATCTATCAGGCACTCTGTGTTACTTCCCCCAATTTTCCTTTTTTGAAAGCTACCGCTAGACCGTATGATTTTTTTGAACAGTTACGAGATTAAAGAGATTGTATGAGAAACAGGCGAAGAGATTTTTAGCATGGACCCGGAGGTGTGTAGTCACCATCACATGCCCAGCATGAAACACCCGTTTGATCACTGCAAACGGTCGTTCAACGAGAGACCGTGTTCTGCTGATCGCCCGGTTTCTGCGTTTGTCTTTCGTTGAGATCGGTTTACCACGAACCGATCGTTTCATTGTTTTGTCGATGGAGGCGAAAGGGACGGTTCCGAAATATCCTTTGTCCCGGTATACCGTTTCACCTTTTTGCGAGAGATCAATCTGGTTGTCATGAAGTGATGCAGTTGATGTATCGAATCTTCGGACAAACTGGTATTCTTTGTCGATGAGTGAATGGAGTTTGTATCCAAATTCTGATTTGTTACCTTTCCTGGCCCAGGTTCCATCCCGGCTTCGTCGGGTTTTTGCAACATCTCCCCGGGGCTTATCTGCCTTGGCGTGGCCGGGATCGGATGTGATGAACGATGCATCCTGAATGGTACCTCGTTTTATCGAATAGCCTTGTTCGTCCAATTGTCGCTGGAGTTCATCCCAGATGAGATGGATCTTTCCGTGGTTCGTCAGGTTTTCCCGGAATAACCATACCGTCGATCGATCGGGGATTTTCTCCGGATACCCGAGAAAATGTCGAAACGATAACCGGTCTATGGCAAGGAGTTCTACCTCATAATCTGATAAGCCATGCCAGCCGGCAAGAACGAGCATCTTGATCATGAGGATCTCATCGTTATGGGGTCGGCCTCCGATCTCTTTGTTATCCCGATACATATCGTTGAGGATCGGACGAAATTTCTCCCAATCGATTATGTCCCGGATCTCTCCTAACTTGTTCCCCAGTCCGGCGATCTTGGTATATTCCTGATGCAGAAAATAATCCCCAAACCCGCTCATATTTTTTTATCAGATGTACTAAGATAAAAACCTAAGCCGGGTTTTTAGCTGTACTCGGTAATTTATTGGACCTATCCGGCACGTGATATTGGGAAAAATAAAACACCCGTGAAAATTAATTTAGACCTTTTTAGGATTAGTGACCATAGTAAAATCGCAGATTCATCTATCTATTTGACTTGGTATGATACGGATATCGCTTTTGTGAATACATCATATGAATTATCAAATCCGCTATAAATCCCCCCCCATCACTTTCATGCCCCAAACCTCACTCCTTTAACTACCGGAGCTGAACAGTCTGAGCACAGATTCATGAAAGATATCATCATCAAAGGTGCCCGCCAGCACAACCTCAAAAATATCAGCGTCACGATCCCCCGCGACAAACTCGTGGTGATCACCGGGGTCTCCGGCTCCGGGAAATCAACGCTCGCATTCGATACCCTCTATGCCGAAGGGCAGCGCCGGTACGCCTGAGTCCCTCTCCTCCTATGCCCGGCAGTTCCTCAGGCTGTGATGCACAAGCCCGACGTGGACTCCATCGAGGGGCTCAGAGCCCGCCATCTCCACCGGGCAGAAGACCACCTCGAAAAATCCCCGGTCCACCGTCGGGACCGTCACCGATGTCGGGATTCCACCGGTGAGAACGTCGGGACCGTGTCGGGCAAATGTCGGGAATCCCGGGCTCTGCCAAGGCTAATAATCTCCCAGACACTATACTGAACCAGAAATGGAGCCGTACACACCCCGGATCCTCCCGCTCGATGACATCGACTGGATGGGACATATACCCCGCATCGGAAAAGCGAATGCGGCACTTGCCCGGTACGACGGCCTGCTCCAGGGCATCATCAATCCCGAAATCCTCCTCTCCCCGCTCACCATCCGTGAAGCGGTCCTCTCGTCACGGATAGAAGGCACTCAGGCATCTCTCGAAGAGGTCCTGCAGTTCGAAGCGGACCAGGCACACAAAATTACCCCGGAGAAGCGGCTGGATATCCAGGAGATCATCAATTACCGGACGGCGATGCGGGCAGCGGTCGAGGATCTGGGAAGACGACCGATCTGCACGAACATGATCCGTGATCTCCACCGCATCCTGCTGACCAGTGTCCGCGGAAGGGACCGGGAGCCCGGTGAGATCCGCCGCATCCAGAACTACATCGCTCCGTACGGTACGCCAATCGAACGGGCCACGTTCATCCCTCCGCCCCCGAATCTCGTGCTGGACGCCCTCACGAACTGGGAGAATTACCTGCACAGCGAAGAGAGGGATCCGCTCGTGCAGCTTGCGGTGCTGAAGGCGCAGTTCGAGCTCATCCACCCGTTCCGCGACGGCAACGGGAGGATCGGACGGATGCTGGTTCCCATCATCCTCTATAACAAAAAGATCCTGTCAACCCCGATGTTCTACATCAGTGCGTACCTCGAGCACCACCGGGAAGAATATTACGACCGGCTGCGCGGGGTCTCCCGTGAAAACGACTGGAACGGCTGGATAGGATTCTTCCTCCAGGCACTCATCGAGCAGGCGACCGAGAATAACCAGAAAGCAACGGCGATCATCGAACTGTACGAAGCGATGAAAAAAGAGGTCCCTGAGGCAACCCGCTCGCAATACACGATCCGGGCAATCGACACGCTCTTCTCGCGTCCGATCTTCAAGAGTGCCGATTTCATTGCAGAATCGGGAATTCCTAAGCCGAGCGCCCACCGGCTCCTGAAGGGATTGACCGAAGAGAATATCCTCACGGTAAGTCGGGAAGGGAAAGGGAACAGCCCGACGATTTACCGCTTCTCCCGGTTGATCGCGATCACCGAGACAAGCAGCTGGTAATTTTTCCCAAAATCACAAGGACTGTTGTGTATCAGAATCATGCAAAAGTGAGACACAAAGAGGTCTTGTGTCTCACCAGTGATACACAAGAGGCTGTTGCTTACCATTTTTCCGGTGTAGTGATACACAGGAAAGTCATCGGCCAATGTAACCGGCATAGAGGAGCTCGAAAGAAAGAAGGGCAGATTGCTGGGGTTACCTCGTTTGCTCGCCAATTTGGTGTAGATGGTTATGTAACGGGCATGTAACTGGACGAATCTTGGTCGCCCATCGTCACATTGTGGGTTCACTGCCCCCACAATTACGGGGATTATCCGCCGGACCGCCCCCCCATGAGTCCCGCCCATCACACCGGGGGCGGGAACCATCATATACGGCTGGCAGGAGATCGGTCGGTCATGTCCACTCATCAGTGTTCCGCTCGCTTCTCGCTCACTGCACTCCGATTCGCTTCACATCACCCCACTTGTTTTCTGGAGTTTCCTGTTGGCAGGATGACGCCCCTGAAGGGGAATCTTTTTCCGATAAATGACATAAAAAGGGACTTCTACTATCTTTCACTTTCATGCCCCAAACCTCACTCCTTTAACTACCGGAGCTGAACAGTCTGAGCACCTACAATGAAAGACATCATCATCAAAGGTGCCCGCCAGCACAACCTCAAAAATATCAGCGTCACGATCCCCCGCGACAAACTCGTGGTGATCACCGGGGTCTCCGGCTCCGGGAAATCAACGCTCGCATTCGATACCCTCTACGCGGAAGGCCAGCGCCGGTACGTCGAGTCCCTCTCCTCCTATGCCCGGCAGTTCCTCGGCATGATGCACAAGCCCGACGTGGACAGCATCGAGGGGCTCTCGCCCGCCATCTCCATCGAGCAGAAGACCACTTCCAAGAATCCCCGGTCAACGGTCGGGACCGTCACTGAGATCTACGATTACCTCCGGCTCCTCTATGCCCGGATCGGGGTCCCGTTCTGTCCCGAACACAATATCCCCATCGCGGCCCAGACCCCGGATAAGATCGCGGACCAGATCGCCGCCGAGCACCCGGGCCAGGTCACCATCCTCGCCCCCATTGTCCGGCAGAAGAAAGGCACGTACCAGCAGCTCCTCAAAGATCTCAACAAGGAAGGCTATGCCCGGGTCCGGGTCAACGGGAAGATCATCCGGACCGACGAGGAGATCAGCCTCGACCGGTACAAGAAACAGGACATCGAGATCGTGATCGACCGGCTCGATGCTGCCGATCGCACCCGGCTCACCGAGGCGGTGGAGAACGCCCTGAAAAAGTCCGAGGGGCTCGTGCTCGTTGCGGGCGATGATGAGAAAGAGTCCACCTACTCGTCCCTCATGGCCTGCCCGGTCTGCGGGATCGCGTTCGAGGAACTCCAGCCCCGGATGTTCTCGTTCAACAGCCCGTTCGGGGCCTGCGAGGAGTGCCACGGGCTCGGGGTGAAGATGGAATTCGACCCCGACCTGATCATCCCGGACAAGGAGCGGTGCATCGCGGACGGGGCCATCGCCCCCTACCGCAACCCGATGGACGGGTTCCGGGGCCAGTACCTTGCGACCGTTGCGAAGAACTACGGCTTCTCGGCCATGACGCCGATCAAGGATCTCACAAAGGAGCAGTACGAGGCGCTGATGTTCGGGTCGTCGAAGCGGATGAAGTTCTCGATGAGCATGAAGAACGGCGACGCCGAATGGTCGCACACGGGAGAATGGGAAGGACTCCTCCCCCAGACCGCCCGGCTCTATGCCCAGACGCAGTCGGACTGGCGCAAGCGCGAGCTCGAAGGCTACATGCGGGTCTCCCCCTGCCCGGCCTGCAATGGCAAACGGCTCAAGGACAAGGTGCTCGCCGTCCGGATCGACACCCAGTCCATCATCGGTGTCACCGATCTGCCCGTCGCCAAGAGCGCCGCGTGGTTCCGGGCCCTGAAACTGACCGACAGGGAGCGGGAGATCGCACACCAGATCATCAAGGAGATCCAGTCCCGGCTCGACTTTCTGGAAAAAGTCGGCCTCGGGTACCTCACGCTCTCCCGGAACGCGGGCACGCTCTCCGGCGGGGAAGCCCAGCGGATCCGGCTCGCAACCCAGATCGGATCGAACCTGATGGGCGTGCTCTATGTTCTCGACGAACCCTCGATCGGGCTCCACCAGCGCGACAACCGGAAGCTGATCGAGACCCTCCGGACCCTCCGCGACCTCGGGAACACGGTCCTCGTTGTCGAGCATGACGAGGACATGATCCGTTCGGCCGAGCACGTCATCGACATGGGCCCCGGTGCCGGGATGCACGGCGGCTATATTGTTGCGGAAGGCAACCCGAAACAGATCGAGAAGAACAAAAAGTCCCTCACCGGCCAGTACCTCTCCGGGGCAAAGATGATCGATGTACCTAAAACGAGGAGGGCCCCGGAGAAGTACATCACGGTGAAGAAGTGCCGGGAGAACAACCTCAAGGGCATCACCGCGAAGTTCCCCATCGGCCTCCTCACGGTCGTCACCGGTGTCTCGGGCAGCGGGAAGTCGACCCTCGTGTACGAGACGCTCTACAAGGGCATGATGCAGATCATCAACAAGTCACGGGAGCAGGCCGGGAAGCACGACGCGATCGTCTTCGATGCCGAGATTGACAAGGTGATCGTCATCGACCAGTCCCCGATAGGGAAGACCCCGCGGTCAAACCCCGCTACCTACACGAAAGTCTTCGACGAAATCCGGACGGTCTTTGCGGAGACAAAGGAGGCGAAGATGCGGGGCTTTAAGCCGGGCCGGTTCTCCTTTAACATCCGGGGCGGGCGGTGCGAGGCGTGCGAAGGCGACGGCCTCATCAAGATCGAGATGAACTTCCTGCCCGATGTCTACATCGAATGCGAGGAGTGCAAGGGGAAGCGTTACAACCGCGAGACCCTGGAGGTACTGTACAAGGGGAAGTCGATCGCCGACATCCTCGACATGAGCGTCGAAGAGGCGATGAAGCACTTCGAAAACATTCCCTCGATCCGGGCCAAGCTGGAGACCCTGTCGAGAGTCGGGCTTGACTACATCAAGCTCGGCCAGAGCTCGACAACCCTCTCGGGTGGCGAGGCCCAGCGGATCAAACTCACCCGCGAGCTCGCGAAGCGTGCGACCGGCAGGACTCTCTACCTGCTGGACGAGCCGACCACCGGTCTCCACTTCGATGACACCAAGAAACTGATCAAAGTGCTCGACGATCTCGTGGAGAAGGGCAATACCGTGATCGTCATCGAGCACAACCTCGATGTCGTCAAGTCGGCCGACCATCTCATCGATATTGGACCCGAGGGAGGGGACTGCGGCGGTGAGATCGTTGCAACCGGGACCCCGGAACAGGTAGCAGTTGTTGCGGAAAGTTATACCGGGCAGTTTTTAAAGCCCATCCTTAACCCATCCTGATTTTTTATTGCTCATCTGATCAGTCTGCCCCCTCCCCATCTCTTATGTTCTTGGAAACGCTAAGAATATGAACCAATGTTTGATACAGCAGCCCTCCCGGGCAGCCCCGGGTGTTACCAGTTCCTGGACAGTGCAGGGTCAATCATTTACATCGGGAAGGCAAAAAATCTCAAAAAACGGGTAGGCAGTTATTTCCAGAAGAAGGATCACGATCCCAAGACCCAGAAACTCGTGGAGTCGATCGCCTCGGTCAGCGTTCTCGTAACCAACACCGAGACGGAAGCTTTTCTCCTTGAAAATAATCTCATCAAAAAATACCAGCCGAAATACAATATCGATCTCAAGGATGCCAAACGCTATGCCTATATAGAGATCACGCGGGAACCGTATCCCCGTATCGGTATAGCGAGACAGACAAGCAAAATGGATGGAACCTATTTTGGCCCGTTCGTATCCGGGGCCGAGCGCGATGCCGTGCTGAAGGTTATAAAACGGATATTCCTGCTCCGCTCCTGCAGGAAAATGCCAAAACGTGCCTGTCTCCGGCACCATATGCATTCCTGCAGTGCTCCCTGTATCGCGGAAGTCAGCGAGGAGGAATACCGGGAGAACGTTAACCGGGCAATGGCCCTCCTCAAGGGGAAGAGCAGCGAACTGGTCTCTACCCTTCGTTCAGAGATGGCGGCGCTTGCCGACCGGCAGGAATACGAGAAAGCTCTTGCCATCCGCAACCAGATTGCGGCCATCGAGCATCTTGCCGAGCGCCAGCACGTCGAACATATCAGCGAGACCGATCAGGACGTGATCGCGTACACCATTGCCGGGACTGTGGTCTACCTGATGGTATTCTCTGTTGAGAAAGGCCGCCTTTCCGGCAAGCAGGAATATTCCTTTGATCTCCGTGAGGATTTCTTCGAGGAATTCCTCGTCCAGTATTACACAGAACGCACGCCCCCGGCCGAACTGATCCTCCCTCATGAAATCGACGGGGCACTGGCCGGGTACCTGGCAGAACGTAAAGGCCGGCTGGTCACGATCACCGTCCCGAAGATAGGCGAGAAAAAGAAACTCCTCTCCCTTGTTGAGAAGAATATCGAGCACGCGTTCCTGAAAAATGATCTGAAGAGGGCGGATCTCCAGTCCGGTCTCGGCCTCGCAACTGCTCCGGACGTGATCGAGTGCTTCGATATCTCCCACATATCCGGCACTGCCATGGTTGGCTCCATGGTACAGTTCCGCAACGGTGTGCCGGATAAGAAAAATTATCGCCGGTTCAAGATCAAGACCGTTGAAGGCATTGACGATTTTGCCTCGATTTTTGAGGTTGTGACACGGCGGTACCGAAGACTCCTTGAGGAAGATGGGGATCTCCCCGATCTTATTCTCATTGATGGTGGGAAAGGGCAGCTCTCCGCCGCCACCTCCGCACTTGAGAATCTCGGTGTGGATGTGCCCGTCATTGCCATCGCAAAACGCGAAGAGGACGTTTATCTCCCCGGCGAGATGCTCCCGCGGCGGCTGGATCCGAAGGGAATGGCGTTGCACTATCTCCAGGAGATTCGCGACGAGGCACACCGTTTTGCGATAGCATATAACCGCCTGCTCCGGAAGAAAAAACTCATAAAATGATGTGATACGGGAGCGTATCTCCCTATTGGGATTCAGGAACAAATGTGGGGGAGTCGGCCTGATCTTCTTCGAACAGGTGGCTGACCCCCATTACCCGGTTAATCCAGCGGCATTCTTCAAAAATCTGGAACACGAGGAACAACAGCAGGGTTAAGGGGATGGCAAAGAACATACCGATCAGCCCGAGCAGCCATCCCCAGAAGATAACAGAGATGATAACAATAAGGGCCGGGACTTCGAATTTCTGTGCTGCAAGATAGGAATAGACGGGATTTTCGACAATAAGATTCAGTACGCAGACCGCAGCAATTACGGCTACCGCACCCCACACCCCGAACTGGAGCCATGCAAAAAAGATCGCCGGCACGGATGCGATGATGAGACCGATATACGGGATATACCCCAGAAGAAATACTAAAATTCCCCAGAGGATTGCAGCGTGAACGCCCATGATACTGAGGAACCCGCCAAACAGAACCCCGTGAATGAGATTGGTTTCTGTTCTTACCACAATAAAGTCTGTGACATATCCCGCCATGCGTGAGACCTGCCTGATCGTTTCAGGGCTTTTACCCCCGAGCTGCCTGAACCGGGTGCCCAGGTGAGGCGTCTCAAGCAACAAAAAGAACGTTGTCACGCCAACAAAGAAGAGAAAGATGACGGCTTCTCCAAGACCCATGACGGATGATATCACGAGCGAGATGATACTGTCAAGGTTTACTTGTGGGAGTGAAAGCGCGTTGTTCGGGATCCCTACCGTCTGAAGGAGATGGGTGATATCTGCGAGCCGCATATTGAGTTCCTGCTGGAATAACGGTATATCGTTGATGAGGGTATTGACCGATAACACCGTCAGCAGGATAAACGCAACAATCACCAGACACGCGATGACCGTGATGATTGAGACCGCAACGATATCGGAGAGACCTTTTTTCTTAAGCCAGGTCAGACTCGGATATGCAAGCATGGCAAAGAAGATGGATGTCAGGATGATCGTGACAAAAAACATCGTCATCTTCACAGCGATGATGATGATAAAAACGAGTGCGATAACGAGAAGTGTTCGCTCAATCCTTGACAGTTCCGCAGGAAACATAATCATATCACTATCTGTTGAACCATAATACAAAGATTGGCTTTACGGGGGGTAGTTTTGGAACGGATTCCTTCCCGGATATAAGGAAAAACCCGGCGGATTTTATTTTCGGACGGGATCACGGTCAAACCTGGAAACAACTTATTTTTTTCAGCGGTTGAACGGTTCTCGTTTACTCCCGTTGATCAGGGTAGCCTGCAGCCCAGTACATCAGTCTCATAAGATCTAAAAACGGTTTTTTTTCTGTACCCCTTCTCCTGATAAAGCCATACGCATCATTCTGGTAGGCTTCATTTTTCAGAAAATCCGAATTGTCATCGGTAAAAAAGATGAACGGAATCTGAATGTTCTGTTCCCGTAATGCACGCAACAGCTCAATACCTGACATATGGGGCATGCGGGAATCAGAGACGATAACATCTACATCGTTGGTAAAAAGCCATACAAGGGCAGCCTCGCCGGATTCCGCCGTGTGGACCCTGAATGAACCGGTATTCTCACAGATGCCGGTAATAAAAGAACACATCATTGGATCCGCATCAACAACCAGTGCTGAAATCATGGGAGTACCTCAAACAGACCTTCAGTTTTCAGTGGATGAAGTTCCAATAACCACAATTCATGGTGAGGGAACATTTTTTGCGGGACGGGATTATCCGGAACAAAAACCGGTAGTTGATCCGGTTCTGCGGCATTATGCCCGGCAGTTGCCTGTGCCGGGGCAGCGATGATAAAAATGAATGCAATTACGAGAAGACAACAATACAATACCAGATTATGGCGTTCTTTAATCTGACGGAAACCAGGAGGGCGTTTATGCAATTTTTCTTGGTCTCTCCTCAGGTTCATGGTAATGTGTCCTCCGTACAGAATTGACCATTAGTGTTCGACACTGTTTATTATAAATATTCCTTTTATTGATTATACAATCGTATAACGAATCAATGTCCGTATCCATGATGAGATACATCGAAAATAATAAAAAATAGGGAAGGATTCAGGAAATTACCCTTTGTTGTACGGGAATAACCCTGAACGGTCTTAGGAAGAATCGCCTGAATTTATCTCGAAAAACGGGTGGAGTGGTGGTTTTGCAGATTGACAGAATCAGGAGATGAGTTGCTGGAGTGCCGTGATACGATCGCGAAGCGCTTTTTCCCTTTCCGCAGATTCCGTGACATCGGTCATCGTAACATAGGTGCTGATGGTGCTTCCCTGCTTAGCTGCAGTGACGCGCCCAAGGATACAGCGCCGTGTCCCGTCCTTCCGGTTGATCCAGAACGTAAGTTCTCCCCGCCCCCTGGATTCAGGCTGGGTATCAAGAATGAATCTCTCCAGTTTTTCCAGATCATCAGGAGCAACGAGATCCATGGATTTCATCCGGATCAGGTCTTCATTGGAATAGCCGCTTATCTCAGAAACCCTGCGGTTGGCATAGATAAAGTTCCCGTTCTCCACAATGATGAGGCCGTCCTGGATATTTTCTGCCATCATCCGGAACCGCTGTTCGCTCTCCCTCAAAAGAATTTCCTGCCGTTTTGATTCTGTCATATCCGTGAAGATAACAAAATTGTAATCAGTATCCTGATACCGGACAGAACTGATACGGGCCGATACAAATCTCCGCTCGCCGTCTTTCCTGATGATCCAGACCTGGATCTCTCCCGGTTTTTCGGGATTTTTTTCAAGTTCCGCGATCTGCTCTTTCATAATGTCGTGGCATTCCGGGGCGATAATTGCCAGGGGCTCAAGACCGAATGATTCTTCAAATGTGTAACCGGTTATCTCGGCAATGCGTCGATTGGCGTACACATTTTTATCATTCTCCATAATTATGAGGCCGTCCTGGATATTTTCCGCCATCATCCGGAACCTCTCTTCGCTTTCACGGATCTGCCGTTCGGCAAGGATGTGTTCGGTGACATCTTCGAGAATTATGGTCCGGCCTTTCCCGCCATCTTCAAACACGGCAGGAATTGATTTCTGCTTGAAGATCCGTTCGCCCATATCCCGTACGCGGAATGAAAGCGTGTGCTCTTTACCAAGTGATTCTTCAGAAATAGTTTCAAGCAGCTCATGCACATCGACATCGGGAGGTGAGAGATAAGTGAGATTTTTCCCGATTGTCTCGTTTCTTGTCAGGTGAAGAAGTCTGAGGAAATGATCATTGATCTGGACGATGCGGGACTCGGCATCCAGCACCATGATGAGTTCATTTGAGTAACTGATCAGCGCAGAGAGCGGAACCCGCTGGGAGAGAGAGAAGACTTTTGCCATGCCGTAGGTTCTCATATCGACCTGTCCGGAGATGAGCAGGATATCCAGGTACCTGCCGACCGTGTTTTTATTCTTCCCCAGCGCTTTTGATAGATCCGTTACACTCATGCCTTCAGGTTTTTTCTTCAGGAGCTCCCTGATCTGGCTGAGTTCGTGCTGGTAATCCTGCATCATCGGGATCGGCTCAAATAATTATTTATGTTGCATGAAAAATTTATAATTGTTTTCTATTATCAATATGTATACTTGATAATAGAAAATTATATTTGACATCATTAACTATTTAGTTATGGAAATTGATTCCAACATGGAGTAAGTTGTGTTATGGATACTGTTACGGTAGTTACGCAAAACCGGTGGATGGATATGATCGTGTCATCCCTGCCGGCAATTATTGGTGCAATCGTCATTCTCCTTATCGGCTGGATTGTCGGCCGTCTGCTCGGGAGGGCAGTTCGTTTCGTCATCGATAAGGCAGTTCAGCATGCACTCGTGAGCAAGACTGAAATTGGAGGAAAACTGAAGGATTCCGGCGTTACTCTGGGATATCTCGGGGATGTGGCAGCGAGATGCTGTGTCTATCTGATTGCAATTCTTGCAGCGGTTGATTTCCTCAACCTGGATTACATGAGCATCCTGATGACCGCAATTGTCGGCTACATCCCGCACATTGCTGCGTTTGTCATCATCCTGATTGTCGGTTTCATCCTTGTGGATTACTTCCTTGATCTCCTTGGCAAGTATCACGAGACCAAGGATGTCGACCTGATCAGGCCGGTATTGTTAGTCCTGCGCGTTTTCCTGTACTTCGTTATCGTGATTCTCGCACTCTCCCAGCTGATGATTGATCTGACCATCATCTACACATTCGTCACACCGATTGCATGGGGTATCGGCATCGGTGTCGGGGCAGCAATTGCAATCACCTTCTGGTTCGGTATGAAGAACCGCTCCGAGCAGCTCATAGACCATTTCATGGAAGCCATCGGAAAAAAAGAATAATTTCCTGAATTTCCCTCTCTTTTTTTTAATAACGTTTCCTCAGATTCGCGCATCTGATCACCGGTGGAATACCCGGGGTATCAGCCCGGGCAATGTACCGGGTGGAGCCCGGGGAGTATCCAGTGAATCTCTACCTTCGGAAAAAACCGGCAAAGAATTCTAAAAAACCGGGCAGAATTGCAGAAAAGATAAAATGTTCTCCCGGTTCTACGCGATTATACAGCAGTATAACCGCTATCGGGCCGTAAGATAATCCATGATCTGTTCAAGAACCCGTGGGTTCCGGAGGAGGTTGATATGGCAGTATTGATCGATGGGAATCAGATCTAAGGTATCATCCTGATCTGCCGGAATAATATCAAGGGTGACTCCCGGGATGATCGACTCTTTATGGGCAACAATACCATCCCCGTTCCCCGTCATGAAGTACTCTCCACTCTCTGATGATTCCCAGGTTTTCCCTTCAAAAAGCGGGAAAAATGCAGGAATGGAATACGGGTTTGCTGTCACGATCATGCGGTAGGTGATATCCTTTCGTATCCCTGCAACCCGGAGTTGTTGCATTGTTCTGCTGGCAGGCCGGACATCCTGGACAAGGGGATCTGCATCCGGATCAAAACCCTGGGGAACAAAGACGCCGTTCAGCTGTGCGATGATCCCCGGGCCATACACCGGGTTGAAGAAGAGCTCTGCCAGGGCAGAACCGTTGTTGGGAGGACCAATACCGATCAGCTGGCGGACCTTTTCCTGACGGGTGTTCCCGTCCCTGACTTCAAGAAAATACCGGGCAATACAGGTCCCGATGGAATGGCATACAATATCGATATCACCCTCGTAACTATGATCCCTCCGGAGATTATGGATGTAATCTGCAAGAGCAATGGAAATATCTTCGAGAGATGAGGTCTGCATCCTGGAATGATCGAATTTGTGGCAGGGAATTTTTGCTGCATCAAGCCTCTGGCAGAGCCTTTTCCAGATCCCGGGATGACTGTTCCACCCATGAACGAGAACAACAGGAACCGGCATTGAGTTCATACCATAACTATGTCTCTCAAAGACGATAGGTTAAACGATCCTGGTATCGTGGTTTCTCCGGCTGTTTCATAGTAACGGGATATCACGAATCACAGATCCTGTTCATTTTAACGGATGGAATTTGGGCTGAACATAACATACTCGCAAAACTGCCTTTTTTCTTTGAATTATGGCGGGTTGCAGCCAGTACTTCAATACCCATGAAATATCCGGCAGGTCTGCCTGTTTCACCATTACATGCGGTCCCACGGTACCCCATTGTGCACCTTTTTTAACCGGCATATCCTTTACAGGTACAGGGATTACCATGGCGATTGACTGGTATAATGAATTTGTTGATCTGAACTACACTCCGGCGCGGGACGATCTCGTCTGCCTGTTTTATTTTGAACCGGCTGCAGGTATCGGGAAGGAAGAGGCAGCCGGCCGCATAGCCTCCGAGAGTTCTACGGGTACCTGGACAACGCTCTTCACCATGCCGCCGCGGATGAAAGCACTCCAGGCAACGGCATTTGAGATCGAAGGAAATTTTGTCAAGATTGCCTATCCTCTCGCACTCTGGGAAGAAGGTAATGCCGTCCAGCTGATGAGCGGGATTGCAGGGAACATCTTCGGGATGAAAGCGCTCAAAAACCTGCGGCTTGTTGATGTCTCATTCCCTCAGGCGTACCTGAAACATTTCAGGGGCCCGCACTTTGGCAATGACGGGATCCGGAAGATGATGAAGATCACAAAACGCCCGCTGACCGGTGCGGTACCCAAGCCCAAGATCGGCTTTACGGCAAAGGAGCATGCCGAGGTCGGGTACGAGACCTGGATGGGCGGGTTCGATTTCGTCAAGGACGACGAGAACCTGACCTCGGTCTCGTTCAACCGGTTCGATGACCGGGTGAAACTGATGACGAAACTGCGGGACAAGGCAGAGAAGGAGACCGGCGAGAAGAAATCCGCGTTCCTGAATATCACGGCCGATACCGAGACGATGAAGAAGCGGGCGGATCTTCTCGCGGAGTATGACTGGAACTATTGCATGATCGATGTAGTGGTAGCAGGGACTGCGAGTGTTATGACGATGCGGGATTACTGCTCCGATCTCGGGCTTGCCATACACGCCCACCGGGCTATGCACGCAAGCTTTGACCGGAACCCCAAACATGGTATTTCAATGCAGTTTTTGGCAAAACTCATGCGTCTTGTCGGGGTCTCGCAGATCCATACCGGCACCGCGGTCGGGAAACTGACCGGCTCAAAGAAGGAGTCCCTTGCGCTCGCAAACCTCCTGCGTGAGAAGAAAACCGAATCAGTCGAAGGGATGCTGCTCGAACAGGACTGGGGAAAGATCAGGACCGCGTTCCCGGTCTCATCCGGCGGCCTGCATCCCGGCCTTGTCCCGGATGTGATGGACATCTACGGGACCGAGATGGTCCTGCTCGTCTCCGGGGGCATTCACGGGCACCCGAAGGGTACCCGGGCCGGCGCTAAGGCGACCATGCAGGCGATAGAAGCGTGGCAGGAAGGCATGACGCTCGAAGAGAAAGCAAAGAAGGCAAAGGAGCTCAAGGGAGCTCTTGAGAAGTGGGGATACTACAAGCCGAAGTGAGATCGGATTTTCCAAAAAAAAAATATTTTCTCCCGGGTTTTTTGTTTTGATTTTCCTCGCTCTGCACAGGAATCTGCCGGGGCTCTTCAGGATGTTGCGTTGAATTTCGGGAAACACCGCGTTGGATATCTTTCGAATTGGGCAAAACATTAAAAAAAGTCAGTTGTCTTTCCGGAAGAGCGCCGGGTTCTGCCGGCGGATCCACCAGCGCCGGATCATGAACGCTCCGCAGAGACAGATTACTCCGATAGCACCAACAACCGCGATGGCCGGGAGCGGGAAGCCGGATGAATTCATCGGGGCCGGTACGGCAGTGGTCTGGCTGGCGACAGGGGCAGGGCCTGCCGGTGGTGCAGCGTACGTCGGCGCTATGGTACCGGATCCCGGTGCCAGATCTCCAAACATCCTGGCGGTCGTTGATGGCGTTGCATTCTGCGCACTGCTGTTGAACTGCCCGGTGATCGCAAACCGCGAGAACCCGGACCCCGCTGCGGTGTAATATGCCTCGCCATCGCGGATCGAATCCAGGGTTGTGGCAAGAGCCACCCAGGTATTCCCGGTATTATGGAACAGGACGATCTCCTGCGGGATGAGGTTGTGCTCGTTCATCCACGAGAGCGGGACGACAAAACTGATCTTAGTCTCGGTTATCTCTGTGTAGCGTGCCGGTGAGATATCGGCATACACGTACACAATTCCCGGCGGCGGGGGGATGCCGGTGCCGGGCCCGGGCACCTCGGTGGCGGTCACGATCATGTCTTTGACGTCGACACCGGTCACGTCCACCCGGGTGAATGCGGTGTGGCCGACCTGGCCGATGTTCACGGAACTTGAGGACAGGGGTTGCTGCAGGGGGGCTTTCAATGCGGGATTTGCAGCAGATTTTGTGGAGGACCAGCCATCATCGCCGCTTCCGCCAATGGGTTGTGGAGCCGGGGTTGGTGTCGGGGTTGGCGTGGTTCCGGTAACCGTATATACCGCTGAACCGGTTGCGCCAAGGAGGTTCTTTGTGCTGCTTTCGTTGACAATCAGGTAGTAGGTACCGGCGGTTTTCCCGGTCAGGTCCACGCCGTCAATGGTCGTTGCGGTGGAAGCTGGCAGGGAAGGTATCCCGGTTTTTATTGCCGCTCCCGATGGCGTTGTAGTGCTCGTCCCGAGGAAGAGATCGACGTTCGTGAGGGTGCTGCCGGGATTGAGGGTAAGGCCGTTGACAACCGTTCCAGCAGCCCCCGTAGTGATCCCCCCTGCCGTGAGGGTGACGTAGGGGCGCTGGAAGAGGTATGCGGCGCCGGATTGCGAACCGACGGTTCTGTTGTGATACGCGCCGACAAGTGCCCGGGAACCGTCGGATGAGAGCGATAAGGAACTGCCGAACCAGTCACTCGCTGCACCGCCGTTGAACTGTGCAGTAGCTGAAGAAGCGGAGGTTGTCCCGCTCCAGCCGGTGGCAGGCTCATCGAAGAGATACGCGGCACCGGCTTGCAAACCGGTGGATCTGTTGTGCCAGGCGCCGACAAGTGCCCGGGACCCGTCGGATGAGAGCGATACGGAATTGCCGAAGTTGTCATTCGTTGCTTCTCCGGTGAACCGTGCGGCAGCTGATGAGGCTGATATCGTCCCGCTCATTGGCGTGGGTATATCGAAGAGATATGCGGCCCCTGAGTCTGAACCGGCCGTGTCGTTGTAATACGCGCCGACAATCGCCCGGGACCCGTCAGATGAGAGCGATACGTAACTGCCGAACCAGTTATTCGCTGCACTGCCAGTGAATTGTGCGGTAGCTGATGAAGCGGAGGTTGTCCCGCTCCAGCCGGTGGCAGGCTTATCGAAGAGATACGCGGCACCTGCGTTTGAACCGGCAGTGCTGTTTTTATATGCGCCGACCATCGCCCGGGACCCGTCGGATGAGAGCGATACGTAACTGCCGAACCAGTCATTCGCTGCACCGCCGGTGAACCGTGCGGTAGCTGATGAAGCGGAGGTTGTCCCGCTCCAGCCGGTGGCAGGCTTATCGAAGAGATACGCGGCACCTGCGTTTGAACCGGCAGTGCTGTTTTTATATGCGCCGACCATCGCCCGGGACCCGTCGGATGAGAGCGATACGTAACTGCCGAACCAGTCATTCGCTGCACCGCCGGTGAACCGTGCGGTAGCTGATGAAGCGGAGGTTGTCCCGCTCCAGCCGGCGGCAGGTTCATCGAAGAGATACGCGGCACCTGCTTCTGAACCGGCTGTGTCGTTGTTATATGCGCCGACAATTGCCCGGGACCCGTCAGATGAGAACGATACGGAAGTGCCGAAGTTGTCTCCCGCTGCGCCGCCGGTGAATGTCGCATCCGCTGATGAAGTGGAGGTTGTCCCGCTCCAGCCGGCGGCAGGCTTTTTGAAGATATACGCGGCACCTGCTTCTGAACCGGCAGTACTGTTTTCAAGCGCGCCGACAATGACCCGGGAACCATCGGATGAGATCGCTACGGAATAGCCGACATCGTCAGCTATTGCGCTGCCGGTGAACCGTGCAGTCGCTGCCGAGACAGAGACCACCACCGGGTCGATGGTGAGCGGGTAGACGGCACCGGTATCGTCAACGATCCACGAGAGTGTAGTTCCGTCGGTTGCAAGGGATGCCGGAAGTTGCCTGCCTTCCGCAGAGAACGCATGTAGGCCGGTGTACGCAAAGAGAGGTGTTCCCGATGTATCGCTGAGCGTGAGCGTCTGATCGTCTTTGATGGTGAACGAACCGTTACCCGTGAGCCCGAACCGGACCTGCAGCGGGCCGTTGCCCGGCGGGCGGCCCGTGATGGTCAGGCCCTGCTCCACGCCGTTGTCATTGTTCCTGTACCACTCCGAAAACTCCGGCCGGACAATCTCCAGCTGGCGCCCGCTGGCCCGGGCAACTCCGCTCCCGGCAGCGGACAGGTTGTCGTCTCTCCCGATCCCGGCAAGGGTCAGCCCGAAAGCGGTATCCGGGCCGGAGAAGTGTGCCGTGCCGTCACCCGTGTAGGTGAACGTGATCCGGTTCATTGCATTGCGGGCGTACCATGTGCCGGTCGCTTCGTTACAGGAGAATTCATGGAGCGTGTTTTGGATCAGGGTGCGGAGCGCCACAGCCTCAGCCGGTGGGAGGTTTTCATCGATCACGGTGAAGGGGTCTGCTTCGTTCCTGTCCGTGCGGGGTGCAATAATACCTGCCGGCTGCCGGGTATTATTTGCCGGCCGGACGATCTCCCCGGATCCGGTATGATCCGGGGTTATCAACGGGGAAATGTCCGGAAGGGACATGCCGGAAATGGTTGTGAGTTCCCCTGCAGTAACCGCGGGAATCGCCGGTAAAAAAATGAGGATCAGGATAACAAAGAGCAGCAGCCGGTATCGCAGGTTCGTTGAAACTCCTCCACGCATGATTCTTGTTAAGAACACGCGGAATTCCCATACCCTGTCATCTTCCTGAAATCAGCCGATTCTGCACATGCGTTGCAGATCCGGATGTGTTGGCTTCCCCCGATGTTCTTAACCGAATTATTCAGTATTGAATATGTTAAATTTTGTTTATTGAATTTCATATAGAATGGATTATTATACATTTTAAAAAAAACCGGCAATAATTTCCTGCACGGACCCCGTGGTCAGCCGGAAAACCGCCCGCGTACCCGTATATATCCCTCCCGGGATCTCCCCTCCCGCATCTCCCGCGTCAGCCACTGCTCACTATCAGCGGTTTTGGGAAATTCCCGCAGCGGTTCCACCCATCCACACCGTGAAGAACCGGTGGGATGCCTCTTTGGGACCACGCTGGGCAAAGTCCTTTTTCAAAATAAAAAAGTGCCATAATCTTCATTACCCCCCGCTCCCATCGCACTGTATGCACGACATCAAAGCCAGCAAGAAGATGGAAAACGGTATTGTTGTCTCCTTTGAAGTGGATGGCAGGAATCAGTTTGAGTCATTCAATTACCAGGAGCTTGTCGACCTGAAGATCAACGCGCTCGACCTGCTCGACCGGCCCATGTCCTACAAGATCGACAGGGCGGCACGCAAGATTATCTCGAAGAAGTAACTTCTCTTTTTCTTTCGGTTCTGAAATCTGCACAGGAATATTCAACGCAATCAATATAAGTGTATAAGCAAACACTTATACAGAATCCATGGACCCGTGCAACAAGTGCAAAGTATGCAACCATCTCTGCGAGATTGTCCCCGCAATGGCCGGGACGTTCAAGGCCCTTGGCGATCTCACCCGCCTCCAGGTAATCTACCTGCTCGCAACTGACACCAGCGGGACGCTCGGGGTCAGTGAGCTTGCGTCCCGCCTCGGTATCTCGCAACCTGCCGTATCGCAGCATCTCAAGACCCTGAAAGCGGAGGGACTTGTCGATTCGCGGCGGGAGGGATTCTATGTCTACTACACGATCAACCGGGATCGCATCGTGCAGTTCCGGGAACACTTCGAGCTGATGTACGCAACCGTCATGGAAAACTGCAGCAGGGAACTTGTCCGGAAGTCTAATCGGGACCGGAATATCCGGGCATGCGTGATCTTCTACTCGTATACCGGTGTGACCCGGGGGATAGCTGAGGGTATAAGAAATTCCAGCGGCTGCGACCTTATTGAAGTGAAGACCAAAACCGAGTACTCGACGTTCACGGCTTATACAACCGGTGTCCTCCGCTCCCGTAAGGGAGCCTGCGACGAGATCGTCTCCAAAGTGATCGATGTATCTGACTACGACCTCCTCATCATCGGCACACCGGTCTGGGCGTGGAAGCCTGCGCCTGCGATAAATGCCGCTGTCAGGGCTCTTTCCGGGTGTGAAGGTAAGATGGCCGTGACGTTTGTCACCTGCTGCGACCAGCCGGGCGAAGCCCTCCCGCTCCTGAACAGGGCACTGTCAGAACGCGGCATCGAAGTGATGGCGGAGATCAGCCTGACAAAAGAGGACACGAAAAACCCGGCCGTGGGCAATGAACTGCTTGCAAGGATTGCCGCTGCATTCCCGGTCCGGATCGAGGATGAAGAACGAACAACTACCCCATAAAAAAAGACGTGAAGCCATGAAGACCTGTATCATCTATCACTCCCATTCAGGGAACACGCGTGGCGTGGCAGAACGCGTGAAGACTGCCTGCGGGGGAGAACTCATCGAAATAAAACTCAAAGAGGGGCATTCATCGCCCGTTGCCTGCTTCCTCGGGCTGTTCCGCTTACTGAAGCATGAAACCGATCCCATCGAGCCGGCAACGATCGACCTCTCCGCTTTCGATTGTGTCGTAATCGGGACCCCTGTCTGGGCAAGAAAATCTACTCCGGCGATATCCGCGGCGGTTGTTGCAATGAAAGAGTGCAGCGGGAAAAGAGCGGTCCTCTTTGCTACCTGCGGGAAAGCTGCAGGGGAGACCCTCCCCCTCCTTGCCCGGTCACTTGAAGCACGGGGCATGACGGTCACCGGGCAGTTTGTCTTCACGAGCCAGGATCTCCGTGATGACAACAAGGTGAATGCGCTGGCAGAGTGTGTGAACCAGACGGGAAGAGCGTTATGAAGACCATAATCTATTATTTCACCGGCACCGGCAACTCGCTTGCTGCTGCAAAAAAGATCGCCGCCGTCCTGGGGGACTGCGAGATGGTGCCGGTTGCATTGCTGCAGAATGCACCTGCAGAGATCCTCCCGGGCGCAGACCGTGTCGGTATCGTCTGCCCGGTATACGATGCCGGCGTACCCCGCATTGTTGCCGAATTCGCCGGGCGCCTTGACCTTTCCCGGGCCGGCTATACATTTGCCGTCGTGACCATGGGGGGCATGGGAGTATCGGCCCTCCACCAGCTCAACGCGATTCTCACAAAGGTGCATGGCAGGAAACTCGATGCAGCGTTTGCGGTAAAGATGCCCGGGAATTTCCCACCGGTGGGAAAAATTGCAGCCCCGGAAAAACAGCAGAAGATCCTTAAATCCACGGATGCCCGGCTCGCAGAGATTGCCCGGACAATCGACAAGGGTCTTCTCGTACCTCCCGGGTTTTCCCCGGTCTCCTCCCTGATGAGATCCTTTCTGTATCCGCCATTTTATAAAAACGTCCACGAGATGGACAAGGCCTTCTCCGTTTCCGATGCCTGCACCTCCTGCGGGACTTGTACTAAGGTCTGCCCGGTAGGGAACATCACTCTGGTAAATAAACGGCCATCATGGCAGCATCATTGTGAACTCTGCTGTGCCTGCCTGCATTTCTGTCCTGTCGAAGCGATCCAGCTCCACATGATGCAGGGAACTGCCGGAAGAGGACGGTACCGGCACCCGGATCTGACGGCAGCGGACATGAAAGCGCAGCGCGGGGAAGAATCGTGAAGACCGTCATCTACTACTTCACCGGCACCGGCAACACGCTTGCTGTTGCCCGGGATATCGCAGCGGAACTGGGGGATACAAAACTCGTTCCCCTCCGGCAGGCAATGCAGGACGGCGGGATTGTCGTGGATGCAGACGCTGTCGGGATTGCGTTCCCGGTCTACTTCCTGAACATGCCTGCCATTGTCCGGCAGTTCGTGGAGAAACTCCGGTTTTCCGGCAGCCCGTACATCTTCGGCATCGCGACCTGCGGGGAGCGGCCGGGCGGAGCACTCTTCCGGCTCAGGGAACTCCTTGAAGCAAACGGGACAACGATGTCGGCCGGCTTTGTCTTTGTAATGCCGGAGAACTACATCGGGCCCGTTGACCTGATGGGCGATGTAAAACGGCGGGAGGAGAAATATACGAAAGCCGGGACGCGGGTCCCCGAAGTTGCGGCAGCGATCCGGGATCGCAGAATATCCCGGCCGGAAGGCTCGGATTCCGGGCTCCTGAAATTCGGGGGGCGGATAACAAGCACGCTCATGACGTCCGTGTATAATACTCCCCGCCGGCTTCACGCAACCGCTGCCTGCAACCGGTGCGGAACCTGCGGGCGGATCTGTCCCACGCGAAATATCACGGTGACACCGGGCGGGATCAGCTGGGGCAGCACCTGCATCCAGTGTTACGCCTGCATCCACTGGTGCCCCGGGGAAGCGATCGAGATCGGCGGCAGGACTTTCGGAAAACCGCGATACCACCACCCGAATGTGACGCTGCGGGACATGCTGGATCAACGGGGCGAATGATCGTGAACGGGACTGGCAGCACTCCTGTTGCAGGGCAAGAGGATAACAAGGATGATCGGGGTATCTGACATGAAAGATACCAGCCATTTATACCGTGAAACATTTGATACGGCAATCGGGGAGACCCTCAGCCAGGCAATCCGGATCATTGCTGCAGACCCGGCTCTTGTTATCCCCGGCTCAGTTATCCTGCACCACCAGCGCAAGGCCGTAATAGTCCGGAAGCAGCATGAGCAAAAAGGCCTGCTCGTGCCCCCGGTGATGATCGTGAGCATCACCTCGCGATGCAATCTCGCGTGTGCGGGCTGCTACATGCACGGGCGCCATGAGAAGCCAGCGTCCGAGATGAACCCGGAGGTGCTGGCCTCGGTTGTCGATCAGGCCGGAGACCTTGGCGTCTCGATCATTGTCATCGCGGGCGGAGAACCGCTTGTCCGGCAGGATGAGATCTTCCGGATAGCAAAAGCCCATCCCAGGATTCTCTTCCCGCTCTTCACGAACGGTCTCCTCATCGATGAGAAGATGGCGGAAACGATTGCAGTTTCCCGGAATATCGTGCCGGTCATCAGTTTCGAGGGTTTCCGCGAGGAGACCGATCTGCGGCGGGGCAGCGGGGTCTATGACCGGCTGCTGGTAGCCTGTTCCCGGTTGAAACGCCGGAACATCTTCTTCGGCTGCTCGGTCACCACATCGCGGGAGAATTTTGATCGCGTCACGAGTGATGCATTCATCCGGCAGATGATTGGGATCGGAGCCCGGGTATTCACCTGTGTCGAGTACGTGCCCATGGAACCCGGGACGGAGAACCTGGTCCTGACAATTGAGCAGAAGAAGGTTTTACAGATTGTCCTTGCGGATTTCAACCGGAAGTTTCCGGCCCTCTTTATCGGGTTTCCCGGCGACGAGGACGCGTATGGCGGGTGCCTTGCAGCAGGCAGGGGTTTCGTGCATGTCAGTCCGTCGGGTGATCTCGAGCCCTGCCCGGCAGCCCCGTACTCGGATGCGAACCTTGCAACCGTGCCGCTGAAAGAGGCCCTCCAGTCCCGGCTGCTTGCCCGCCTGCGCGAGGTGCCGGAAGTCCTCACGGAATCGGAAGGTGGCTGTGCCCTCAGGGCAAACCGGGCATGGGTGCATGAACTCGTGGCCGGGGAATAATCTGAATGGGGGAAAAAAATGGAAATGAACGGAAATGAACGCACAGATCCGCGGCCCGTCAAATCTCTCGTGGTCGTGTTCTCGTATCATCACAAAAATACGGAGAAGATCGCAAATATCATTGCAAACGTGATTGATGCGGAGGTGAAAACACCGCAGCAGGTAACGCCTGAAGAGATCGCGGAGTACGACCTGGCAGGCTTCGGCTCAGGGATCTATGGTGCAACATTCCATGCATCCCTCCTCGACCTTGCCGACAGGCTTTTGCAGGTCAGGGGCAAAAAAGCATTCATCTTCTCAACCTACGGGGCCCCGGCCTCCGTTGCGGACAGGGCATTTGTTCTCAATAACCACTCGCAGATCCGGGAAAAACTCCAGGCGAAAGGGTACACGGTTACCGGTGAGTTCGGGTGTGCAGGGTGGAACACGAACAGTTTTCTGAAACTTTTCGGGGGACTGAATAAGGACCGGCCCAATGCCGGAGACCTGATGAATGCGGAAGCGTTTGCCCGGGAACTGAAACAGCTTACCGGTCTGGAGAAAAAGGACACGTCCAAGAGATGTAGTCAAAATCTGGAACCGGATGCCAGCATCTGATGAATCTCTGCGGTCCTGACTGTCAGCGGCATGGTCATGTGCAGGAGTTCCTCATGGATTCGGAACGGAGCTATGTTCTCCGTGGGAACCGGGCATGGGTACAGGCACTGCCGGGCGATCACAGGCCTGTTGGCGGGCACCCGTTCGTGTTTATATTGCCGTGATATCGTATCCCATGGAAAGGATGTTCTTTTTGCCGTTGGCTTCAATGATCCGGGCTGAGAAATCCACATCCCGCATTTCCCCGTTACTCGTACGGAACCGGACACGGCGGCCCCTGACAATACGGCCCTTCGTAAGTTCGGTAACAATCTCATCCCTCTGGCTCTGGCTCTCCCACCGGAAAATCTCCAGGAACGACCTGCCGAGGAGTTCATCCCGGGAATACCCGATCCAGGCTTCGAACTCATGGTTAACATCGACGATACGCTGGGTATCAAGTTCCGTCATCGCGATCAGGAGCGGGCTCGACCTGAAGACAGCGGCGAATTTCTGCTCCGATTCGCGCAGCTGCTCAAGAAACAATTTCCTCTCCGTGATATCGTGGATGATCCCGAGGACCACGCGCCGGTCCGGATCATAGACTGCAACGGAGTGAATGTCCCTGAACATGCCATCGGACGGTCTCTGGATCGTGAACTCCACATCATAGGGTTTGCACTCCGTAATGAGTGCATGCAATGCTGCATCGAGTGTGGCGCGATATTCCGGCAGGGGGATTTTCTGTATCTCTGAAAGCGGACTTGCCGATTCGCTTACCCCGTAGATTGCCAGTGCGCCATCAGAAGCTACCATCGTTTTCGTATCAACATGTATTTCCCAGTGGCCGGTTCTGGCCACCACTTCCGCCCGCCGCAGACGCTCCTCGCTCAGCCGGATACGATCATGGTTCTCTTTCAACTCACCGTACTGCGCCCGCAACTCTTCTTCGGCGGCAGCGATCTGTTCATAGGCCCCGCGGAGTTCATCCTCTGCTGATTTCCGATCTGTGATATCAGTGTGCGTCCCGGTCATGCGGAGCGGATTGCCTTTTTCGTCCCGTCCGACAACCTTGCCCCGGGAAAGAACCCATTTCCAGGAACCGGATTTCGTCTTAAGACGCTGTTCTGCACTGAATATTTCCGTTTTGCCTTCGAGATATGCTGCAAGTGCGTTGTTGGTCGGGGGCAGATCATCGGGGTTGATCAGTTCGTTCCATGTCCGTGCAACCCCGGCGATCTCACCGGGTGCGTACCCGATGATTGCGCATCCCCGCGGGCTTAAGTAAAACTCGCCCGTGGCAAGGTTCACGTCCCAGATCCCGTCGTTTGCGCCTTCGAGTGCGAACCGGAGGCGCTCCTCGTTTTTCTGGAGAGCCCCGGAAACCCTTCGTATCTCCACGGCCTTCCTGACCTTGTGGGAAAGCTCGGCAAACTGCGACCGGGGATCCCCCCCTTTCTGGAGGTAAAAATCCACCCCGTTGTTGATCGCCTCGATCACGACCTCCTCCCGCCCCCGGCCGGTGAAGAGAATGAATGGCAGGCTCCCGAAGACTGCCCGGACTTCCCTCAAAAATGCGATCCCGTCCATTCCCGGCATCTGGTAATCGGAGATGATCGCATCGTACCCGGCACTTTTTAAGGAAACGAGAGCTTCATGTGCAGAAATCCTGGTGTCGACAACAAATTCCCCGGTCTGTTCAAGAAACAGTTTTGCGATTTCCAGAAGATCCGGTTCATCATCGACATACAGCACGGAATACATAGACGCGATCCAACCCGTATATAGTCAGCCCCTTAATAAAAAATGATTGATCAAACCGGCATCTCATTTCCGGTTTTTAGTGCAGCTAAAACATTTTTTGCCGGGGGGTAATCCCCGACCTGATACGAAATTTTTTATGACCGTGCACGGTTTCTAAAAAAATATCCGGGAATTTTTTGGAGGGTTAAACACTTTTTGGAAATTTTTTTACGTTTTTCCAAAATTAAAAATTTGCTTTGTGGAAACCATTAGTTACTCTCTCTCAGGATCCCCCTCTTACGCCAATTAGTCCTCCGTTGGGGAACAGGAAGCAGTGCGATGACCTCTAGTTAAGTTATAAGCAGGTCGTCATCCCACGCGGGGACACCACGGCAGCGGGGGCAAATCCCCCGAAAGCGTCAGAATTTTTTAATCATTTCTGCAGAGTCAAAATTTTCGGTAGTGTACACGAAGTGCTGTAAAAGTGAAGATGCCCTGTATCCAACAGTGAATTGCAAACAAAGAGGAACAGGGCAATGAATCTAAGAGATATCGTACTAAATTATCTTACCGATAACGAGAAGGGAATGCAGCAGCTCATCACGTGGTTCCTGAACGATGTGATGAATGAAGAAGTAGCTCAGCAGGCCGGAGTACCGCGATATGCGAGATCCAGTACGAGACGAGCACACCGGAACGGGTATCGGCAGCGATCCCTCAAGACCCGGTTTGGAGAACTCAGTCTTCTGAAACCCCAGTTACGGGAGATCCCGTTTGAGACCAAAGTATTTGATCGATATTCCCGGACTGAAAAAGCACTCGTGAATGCGATCATCGAATCGTATCTCCAGGGAGTATCGACACGAAATGTCGAGACGGTAGTCTCCCATCTGGGAGTCAACCAGCTCTCGGCATCCTACGTCTCGAAAGTCAGCCGGGAACTCGATACGAAGGTACAGGAATTTATGGAGAAATCTCTCGACTCGTACTACCCGTATCTTTTTGTTGATGCATCGTATTTCAAAGTCCGGGACGAGAGCCGGTACGTTAACAAAGCTCTACTCGTGATAGTTGGTGTCAGGACCGATGGTCATCGGGAGGTCCTCGCAGCCCGGATAGCTGATGCTGAACATGAACTTACCTGGGAAGGGATGTTCTCTGACCTGAAAGAACAGGGTCTCACCAGGGTTGATCTGATCATTTCAGATGGTCATACCGGCATCCAGTCGGCTGCCGGGAGAATGTTCCCGGGCTCTTCATGGCAGATGTGTCACGTCCACTTCATCCGGGCGGTTCTCAGAAAAGTTCCACGGAAATATCACACGGAAATCGCTGAGGTTCTCAAAGAATGCCTCTCGGATCCGGGTAAGTTGCTCGACTATGCAGTCCAACTCGATGACAGGGGATTCTCCCGTGCGGCTGATACGATTCACCGGTTCCATCTGGGATTGTTCAATTATCGTGCGTTTCCTCCGGAGTTCTGGAAAAAGATCCGAACTACCAATCTTCTGGAACGAGTCAACAGGGAACTCAAACGGCGGAGCAAAAAGATCGGGGCTTTCCCCTGTGATGCCTCGTTGCTCAGACTCGCCGGGTCTATTCTTATCGACATCAACGAGGAATGGATCACCGGTAGCCGGTATTTATCTGCCAAGAGTGAGATGATCTCTTTGGATACTGAGGCTGATTTTACAGCATTATAGAGACACTACCAAATTTTCTCCAGATATTTTTTTTCGTAAATTTTCTCAAAAATTTTCTCCAAAAATCTTTTTGGTTTTATTAAAGATACGTGGGAACCTCCGCCTCACGGCCAATCCATCTTACCCGGTCAGGCACCACTCACTCCGACGTTGGAAAAAGTCCATGATTTTCGCGTATTTCGCCATAATTCCTGCAAAAAACGCCCTTTTTCCACCCCATAATCCGGGGGCTGCCATGGGGCCTGGAACCGCGTTTCTTAAAAAAACAGGCTGGAATACGTGGCAAACCAACAGAAACGCAATAAAAGCGTCCCGGTAAAAACCTTAAATTTGCGTTATTATGGCAAACGGACCAATTTTATTGGATTTCTGGCGAACCTGAAAAGAATTTGTTCCGCCGAACCAGGTTTCGACAGGCCGGTGCGGGAAAACGGAGCCCGTACAGGGCGTATTCTGGCAATCGGGGCAATGTGGAGATCATGAGGAGAGGTATGTTTTCCGGGGCACCGGGAAAATGCCCCGAACCGGGTTTATCGACGGAGATGTGGTCTCCGGATATGTGTTGATTGGTTCTGGAGGGAGTATGTCGGGATAGCGGCCGTATGTGTTGTATCAGGCAACAAGAAAAGAGAGTACTGAATTTTTAAAACCCTCCGGGCCTTTTCCGGAAATTTTTTGAAAAATCGTATGAAAATTACGAGGGTAACCCCCTCTCTCCCCCAAAGGGAGAGGCAACCCAGGGGACAAAACCCCTGACCCCCGTTCTGGGTATTTCCATCAGCCTTATGAGGGGCTATCGTATTTGGGAGATGCCCTGGCGCCGGGGGCGGGGGCACAAGGTGCTGGAGCCCCCAAGAGCGATCATAAAGGAAAATATATTCTGTCATTCCTGAAATGAGTCCCAACAACGGGATCGTACCCGTACTTCAAATGGACAAGCCCTCATCAAGAAAGAGAACCGTACCGGAACGGGACTCAGGCCGGTTGCCCGGGAACTGCCGGGTACGTCTCGTGGCCGGGTGGTTCCGGATCCACCGGCTGGTAAATTTATCATAGATTGGGGCCACAATAGTATCTACAACATTCGGAGAGTTCCATGTATCTAGTCGGAGAAGCACTTATTGGCGATGGCGCGGAGCTGGCGCACATCGATCTTTTGATGGGCGAGAAGGAAGGCCCTATCGGCTCGGCGTTTGCAAACGCGATCTCACAGCTTTCGGTCGGGCACACCCCGCTCCTTGCGGTTGTACGCCCGAACCTGCTGACGAAGCCCGTCACCCTCGTTATCCCGAAGGTCACGTTAAAGGACATGCACCAGGTCAACGAGATGTTCGGCCCCGTGCAGGCAGCAGTGGCGAAGGCCGTTGCCGACAGCGTCGAGGAAGGCGCGTTCGGCGATATCGATATCGAGACCCTTGCGATCCTCTGTTCAGCCTTCGTCCACCCGGAAGCAAAGGACTACAACAAGCTGTACCGCTACAACTACGGTGCAACCAAGCTTGCGATCACCCGCGCCATGGAATCCTTCCCGGACAAAAAGACGCTCATCCACGAGAAAGACCGTGCAGCCCACGCAATCATGGGATTCAAGGTCCAGCGCCTCTGGGACCCGCCATACCTGCAGGTGGCATGTGATATTGTCGACCTGGGCAAGCTCACCTCCGTCCTCTCGGCACTGCCCGAGAACGACCACATACTCATCGAGGCAGGCACCCCGCTCGTCAAGAAGTTCGGCCTCTCCGTCATCTCCGAGATCCGTAAGATCAAGCCCAATGCCTTCATCATCGCGGACATGAAGATCCTCGACACCGGCAACCTTGAGGCCCGCATGGCAGGCGATGCAACCGCTGATGCGGTCGTGATCTCCGGCCAGGCCCCCAACTCCACCATCGAGAAGGCAATCATCGAGGCGAAGAAGATCGGCATCTACTCGATCATCGATATGCTCAATGTCACCAACCCGGTCAAGCTTATCCAGAGCCTCAAAGCCAAGCCGGACATTGTTGAGCTCCACCGTGCAATCGATGTCGAGGAGACCGCCCATGCCTGGGGCGACATTGCGGCACTCAAGAAAGCGGCAGGCGGAAAACTCCTGGTCGCAACCGCCGGCGGTATCCGCACGAACGTGGTCAAGGAAGCCCTCAAGGCCGGAGCAGATATCCTTGTCGTTGGCCGTGCGATCACTGCCTCGAAGGATGTCAACCATGCAGCGGATGAGTTCCTGGAGCAGCTGAACCGGGAAGAGATCGACCAGTTCAGGATTATGACTGACTTCTGAAGTCAGGTCATATTTTTTTTTAGAATTTATTGAAGCGCATCCCTCTTCACGGGAGATCGGTTTTCTGTTCTGATAATCATGAAAATTTCAAAGATATTTTAAAAGATAATAATAATATAATATTTCCTTGTCACTTGTTAATTTCGGCATGCCGGGTCACGTTACCAGGAGTGGCTTTCCTGCAAAAGAGAATGTCCAGTATCTGGTTATTCTTACAATATCCCTTGGTGCATTCCTCGCTGCATTTGATGCCAGTGCTGTTAACCTGGCAACCACCCTTTTTATCAGGGAATTCGGTACCGATTTTTCCACAGTATCTCTGATTACTACGATCTATGAGATCGTGATGACCGTATTCCTTATTATTTTCGGAAAAGTAGCGGATCTCCAGGGTCTGAAAAAGACATATCTCCAGGGACTTGGTCTCTTTATTGCCTCTTCGTTCCTGTGCGGGCTCTCCTGGGGAATCCTGCCTTTTATTATCTTCCGTGTTTTCCAGGCCACGGGTGCTGCGATGATATTTGCTTCAGCACCGGCGCTGATGACAACAGTACTTCCGGAATCAGTCCATGGAAAAGCTCTGGCATGGCTTAGTGTGATTACCAGTGTGGGTTTTTGTCTTGGGTGGGGTATTGGGGGATTAATCATCCACCTCATCGGATGGAAATGGGTTTTTTTAAGTAATGTCCCCATAGGAATTGCCGTAATTCTGCTGGGAAAGAAAATTCTCTCCGAACCGGTCCGGCATACCACCCGCGATCCGTTTGATTATCGAGGAGCAATCATTGTCGCATTCTTTATCGGCGTTTTTCTTCTCGGGCTTTCAGTCATTGAAATCCCGGGCATGAGTGATCTTGTACTCGGACTAATTTTCTTTATCGCTATTATTGCGGCAGTGATCTGCTATGGTCATTTAAAGAAGTGTCCGTTTCCCGTTATCGATATAAATCTCTTAAAAAAACCCGGATATTCTATTGCGCTGGCGGTTTCAACTATCGTCACGTGCCTGACAGTAAGCGTGAGCTTTCTTTTTCCCTTATACCTGCATGAATTTGAACACGTGGATTACTTCCATTCAGGACTCATCCTCATGGGAAGTTCAGTTTTTTCCATGATTATTTCTCCGTTTGTCGGGGGTTTCGCCGATCGACACGGATCACGACGGGTCTGTATCTGGGGATTATTATTAATCCTGGTTTCCATGCTGTTATTCAGCGTCATTCCGATTGCAAGTGGTTTTCTTGTAATGTCCGCGGTTCTATGCCTGTTCCGCATAGCTGGCGGGGCGATCAACGGACCTCTCGATAAAGTTATCCTGAATCACTGCCCGGTCGAATCAAGAGGAAGCGGTTCGGGAATCATGATGACCGTGCGACATTCAACCCGTGTCATTGCAATTGTATTTGTTGAGATTTTTTTCGGGGCATCGATCTTCAGTGCCGGGATCTCTTCCACCGGAGAGACCCTCATCTCCGAAACAAATCTGAGTCTTTTCTCTGACGGATTCCAGATATTTTTTATTATCTGTTCCTGTTTAGCTGTCGTCGCACTCATCCTTTCATTATCGATCCGTGAGAGATCCTACGTTAAACCGGTATAACAGATCCCGCCGCAGAACCCCGGATCCCGGTATACCCTCAGTTCTTTGATCAACCCCAGTACTTCTCTAAATTTTCTTCCATGAACTTTGGATAGTCATCAACGCTTACCAACCTCCGATCAACTGAGAGATCGAAGAACAGAAACAACCGTAACGAATTTGAGTTTTCTCCGGAGTCCTTCCCAAACAAGTAGCCGGAAGAGATCAAACCGGAACAAATCTTCGTCAATCGTTCTCGGCCCACGTTGAACCTTTGAAAAGAACATCCATTGAAGAGTTACCCAGATATTCTTGAGGAGGAACGAGATTATCGTCAAGAGATAGCGGAGCACAACATTCCGGGAAGATGTTTTAGCTTTCACGATGTTTCGGATACGGTATGAAGATTCGATAGCGAACCGGTTCTTGTAGACCTGGTAGACTCTTCGGGGTTTCCAGTCAATGCCGTATACGACATAACCGAGATTCACATTCCCGAATTTTTTTATTCCTTCCCTGAAGGTACTGGACATCAATTGCGAGAGTAAGATCAAGAGGTTTACCAGTCCCCATCATCGTGTACTGGGCATACCGGGAATGATTCCCCCGGAGAATTTTCTTGAGTTCCTGGCCGTATTTTCTCACCGGCACGATATGCGGGATATTCTCATTCTGGAGAAACGAAAACACTTCGTTCGAGTAGAAACCACGATCGAGACAGAGAACGGTGATAGTCACTTTCGCGTTATTGATTATAGCTAGGAATTTCCGAATGTACTCGACCTTTGATACTCCCTTTTTTACCGGGAAAACTGCAAAGGTCTGCAGTTGACCTTTTGTTGTGATATAGAGCGAAACGTACGAGTAAAATGTCGTTGTTGATTTCTTCATTTTGCTCTTGAGAACGTAATCTTTGTTCGCTTCGATAATTTCACCATAATAAGGATCGTCGGTGAAATCTATGGCAAAATGATACGATTTCCCGGGAACAAGGATCTGATTGTTTGAGTAAGTGAGGATCTTTGATTGTAATTCCAGAAGTGAATCCAAATTCACCTTCGACAAATGGTATCTGACCGATGTTTCACACGGAACTTTTTCTACGACTTTATTGAGGGAATGCACTGATAGTTTGGTCGCTGACATCCCGACGAGTGACTGGATGAGTGTCTTTTGTTTTAGCGTTCCATTGATGGAAATCGTTAGGTGCCGGTTGATTGCATTCACTGCTATTTCGGAACAATCTTCTGCTCGGAGCTCATTCTTTATTCGGCGGGCAATTTGCCGGTGTTTGACCATATTCGGCGCCCGCTGCCTATTTAGATCTTACTGTCTTCTTTAGCTGTAACTAAAAATTAGTGAAGTACTGAACCCTGTAAATCCCGTAATTGAGCAGCGCAAAACCCGGAACAGTATTTTACGCGTTGAGCCTCGCTATGTTCGAATTTTTTTATAATCCTGCCAAAAATAAAAATCGATATTGTTATTATAAATCCCGCGAGATTTGGCTTTATGGTAATGATATACGATATCAGTAAATTGTATGCGGTAAATTCTCACCAGATTCTGTCAACATATCTTGATAACACCACAACGTCGATGGAAATTAAGGTTATTGTAGCTGCAGGTAGCGGTAGCGAAGAATATGGAGGGTATGGAAAACCGATTACGTATACTCTTTTTAAAAGGATGTACACATCAATCACCGATGAAAAAGTTAAGAGTCTTTTATCCGATCGCATAAAGGCAAATCAGACTGCAATTAAAAAACTCGAAAATGAGTTAGCAAAAGAGATGAAGAAAAAAAATAGCAGTATAAATTTAAAAATTCCTGAATTACGAACAGAAATTAATTCTTTGAAACAGGAGTACCTGCAATTGCAAAATCCTGATTCTAATATTGTAAAAAAATTAATGCTTAGTGTGAAAAATCAGCAGAAAGATACAGATAAATCAGCAAAAACAACCTATAATAAATTCCTTCAGTACCTTTCTGATCCAGAGTTCCACAATTCCAAGGATCCCGTAGATTTTACACAAATCCTCTGATTTTTTTCATTGTCTTTGAAGGCAGCTTTAAAGAAAACCAATAATCCTCATATCCGATGAAATTTTTGCGCTTTTCAGGATTTCGGGGAGTTTTTTCGCGTAGAGCCTCGTTCAAGGGATCATGCGTGCATCAGCCTCCATCGATATTTTTCCTGCAATGAGGAGGAGTTCGCTGAAAAATTTTCACCCGGCAAAAGAAATTGCAAACAAAAAAATCCGGACCCGGTTGTTGAACCCGAAAAAATTCAGGCCTGATAGCGATTCAGTAAATCCCATGCCGGGATTCCGCTCCCTGCAAAAACCCTTCCACCCCTTTTCCGGATTACCCTGATTACAAAACCAGACCCCCTGCATATACCCCCCTTTCTTAGAGAATGCCCCTCTCCCATCGATATTCCTCCGACGGAGACCCGGATTACCGCGTTTGAACTATGGGGTGGAAAGACACACTCCAGTGGAAATGTTGTCCACGCCATTCAAAAAGTCTTTGATAACTGAGTATTTTCAAAAAATACTTGATTTTTATGGGATTTCGACCTGCAAAATAGCGGGCCTGTACGGGCCCCGGTTTTCCAGCCAAACTGCAACCAGTTTCCGGGACAAAACCCCGCCGTAAGCCCGCTATGAGCGAATTCTGATCGGGAAGAGATTTTTAGCCGGTTCCGTGAGATTTTTCAGCCGGAAAAACGTGTGTTCGATGAACCGGAAGCGGATATGTGGCCAGGAACCGTATTCTGTAAGGGAGTGTATCCCAAAGGAGGCCAATTCGGGCCTTTTTCCGCCAGGCTCTCCAGTGATCCTACCGGATAAGTTCCGGATAATTCCATTACGCAAAAACCCGGCGGGGTGTTTTCTCGCGTAGAGTCTCGCTCTCCCGGGGTCCGGGGTACCAGCTCCCGTCAGGTACGGCGGTTTTATCATCCATGCCTTCGCAGGGCAGCCGCTCCTCCAGGAAGACGATCTGCCCGGGACAATTCCGGGTCTTCTCCCTGCACTTGCCGGATTAATTAAGCGCCGGATACAATCAGTACGTTATGAGTACGGAGATCCCATGGGAAAAGTCACGGATGGAATTCAAACCCGTTGATATGTCAATATCTTACAACGGGGGGATGCGGTTTACCGCACGCACCGCGTCCGGGAAGATCGTGTTCCCGATGGAAGCCCCGGTCGGTATGGGCGGGGACGGGAAGGTCCCCAACCCCATCCAGTACCTCATCGGCTCGCTCGGGGGCTGTGTCGGCGTGAAGATCCTCCTTGCCCTCTCCGACAAAGGTATTGTCCCGGATGACCTGACCATCGGGATCCATGCAACCCGGAGAAAGACCATGCCCGCGTTCTTCGATCATGTCCACCTGACGGTCACGCTCCGGGCCGATGCTGATGATGCAATGGTCCCGGGGATCATAGAACAGACCCTTTCCCGTCTCTGCCCTATCGCTGCCATGTTCGCCGAGGTCGGGGAAGTGACTGCCGAACACCGGATTATCCGGAAATAACCATTCTCTTTTTTTACAGCACCCGCTTTACCCCGGGCACAGCTCGGATGAGGTGTGCAAGCACAAACGCACAGCAGATTGCGAGCGGGAGTTCAATGGCAAATTTGGCTATCGGGGGAAGGGCAATGCCGGTCAAGACAAGCGCGAGAGAGATAATGATGACCGGGTGGATGATGTACACGGTGTAGGAATCCCCGGCCATTGCCCGGGTGACAGGCCCCTGGTTTTTGAACCACCGGGAGAACATCCAGAGAAGCCCGACGATGATCATCACGCCGGCCATCATCTCCCAGAAGGCAAAGAGAAATGCCTGCCAGTGAAGTCCTCCCCGGATGAGTGAGATCCCTTCACCTGAACCTATGGTCAGGAGATAGAATGCAGGCAGTATGGCGATCAGGATCGTGGCAGCAACCGCACAGATTTTTCCGGTCCGGGAGGGGATTTTGTCAAACCAGTTGTTCCGTGCTGCCCAGATGCCGATGATAAAGAACGCGATATATTGCGGGAAGAACGGGGGCTGGAAGTTGAAGAACGAGAAGGACCCTATCGGCAGGAAGATCCTGACAACCGCTGTTACCAGCCCAAGGAGAAGTCCCAGGGCGACGATGGGAATGACTTCGGGAAATGCAGAGGATTGTTGATCGCGGGGCGGTCCTGGCGGGCGGATGGTTACCCATGCAACATACAGGAGGGTTGCGATCAGCAGGAGAAATACAAACCACATCGGCCCGAGCGCATGGCCGGTGACCGGATCGAAGATGGATTCCCAGCCGTCCGGAAGTGTCCCCGTGCCCAGCCTGATGATGAGGATGATGAGAGCGTTCATGAGCACAATCCAGACAACAAGCGGGATGCCGAGCCGTACCAGCCGGTCCCGGACGAACGCGGCTGTACCCTTGCGCCCGATCGAAGACGGGACGAAATATGCCGATATCAGGAGGAAGAAACCCATGAAAAAAGACTGGTTCACGATACAGATCAGGGACAGGATGAACGGGGCCATGGTACCATTCCCCGTTGTATCGACGTAGTACCAGCTGCCAAGCCCCCCGTAAGTTATTGCGCTGTGTGTTGTAATGACCAGGCAGATCAGGAGGATGCGGATATTATCGATGAAGAGAAGTCGCTGTGCACCCTGCTTCTTTTCTGTCCCGGTATCGGCCATAGAAAAAATCCACGGTATAATCCTATTTATTCATTTGTTAATCATAGCGCAGGGTATGATGGTCCACAGGCACACAGAGCCGTTCAGATTATTTTTTTGGGGACAAATAAAATCGCAATAGTATTCAGTCAAAGGATGACATAACTGGATAGTTCATGGTCCGGCTGCATTATCTTGACAACCTGCGGTGGATGTGCATCCTCGTGCTATTCCCGCTCCACGCTGCATTCGTGTTCTGTTCAGGATGGTACGGGTATTATGTCCTGTCCGATTACACCTCCACGGCTGCACATTGTCTCGCGGTTGTTGTTGAGCCCTGGATCATGCCGGTGCTATTCAGTATTGCAGGAATAAGTACGAAATTTGCATTACAGAAGCGTACACCTCAGATATACCTCAAAGAACGGGTCACAAAACTCCTTGTCCCGTTCCTGGCAGGACTGGTCTTCATCTGCCCCGTGATTGCATACTATGCCCAAAAATTCCACAACGGCTACACCGGGAGCTTTTTTGGTGCGTTTGTGCAGTTCTTCAGCTCTGTTCAAAACGTGCAGGGTACGAACGGGATTACGGGGGGATTCAGCGCTGACCACCTCTGGTTCATCCTCTTCCTGTTCATCATATCCGTCCTGGCACTCGGTGTGATCCTCCTTTTGCAGCGACAGGAAAGGCTTCACGTCAATTTCGGTAACGTACGTCTTCCGGTTCTCTGTCTTTTGTTTATCCCGGTCTGGATCCTGAACATTGCCGGCATTAATGTGGCAGGATATTCTTTTGTTTCATATTTCGCCATATTCCTCATCGGGTACTACCTGTTTTCGATGGATACGGTCCTGGCCCGGCTGGAAAAGTACTGGGCAGGTCTCCTGGCTGCATGGATAGTCCTGATAATTCTCGTGATGTGGATGTACGGAATAATGCTCGGGCATTCCGAAGTATTCTGGGGGTCTTCCCCCGTCTATGTTTTAACCGGGTGGACCGGCGTTCTTGCCCTTCTTGGAGCGGGGAGGCACCTGCTGGATGTTTCCAATAATTTCACTGCCTATCTGGGTGCAGCAGCGTACCCGGTGTATATTATCCACGAGGCAATACTGGTGGCAATTGCCTATTACGTGGTGATGCTTGCAATCCCTCCGGCTCTGCAGTATCTGGCCATCGTGATCTTCAGTGTCCTCCTGACATTTGCCTGCTACGAGATCCTCAGGAGAATCCCGGTAGTACGGGCTCTGTTCGGGATTGCCGGCCCGGAAAAGAAACCTGCGTGAGTTGCTCACTGTTTTTTCTCAGGTTACATGAGATAATAGAAGATATCACGACGGTCAGGATCATGGAGTCAGAGATGAACCCTGCCTGAATCGTGAAATTAAGGAAGTATACCAGTTGTTGCCTGCATGTCCGCAGATACCCCCTCCCTGATCGGCAGGAAGGCATCACGATGTTCCTTCGGGTCACTGCCGGGCAGAATTCTTCTGGCAGATCATCCCATAGCGCAGGAACCGGCAGGGCCTTCCCCCGTCCGGGTTATCCTTCAACGGGAAACTGTCCGGAAATATTTTTCCGGCAATCCGGCAACGGTCACATCGGAACGGCTAAATAAAAAAAATACAGACGGGGTTCATGAAGATCAGCAAAGAATGGGACTGGAGTCAGCTGGGTACCGGGTTCTGGACAGGAGTTGCGGTTATCAGTCTGGTCAACATCGGGCTGATTATGGCTCACCATAATCAATTCCTCTATGACGAGTACATTCTCGGAATTTCAATTGTTATCATCGTTGTGTACCTGGTTGTCAGGAGCCGTTCAAAATAATTTTTTGAGGATTGTCGCTGGCAATTGTTCCTGGTTATTATTCCTGTGTCCCGTCAGGGTCGCCTGCACGCCGTTCCGGGCAAAACCGGATAAAACGCCATTTTTTTTAGCAATAGTTTAAGCACTCACTCGTCTCATGTGAGGTTATGCTTGAGGAGTTCTGTGAAGGAAATCACTGCGATCAATACATCCATTCTGAGGGGGGGTCTTTTGCACAGTGCCTTATGGTCCAGAGAGAATTAGCCCGGGTTGGCAGCTGTCCGCTCCGGTATGACAGGATTGTGGCGAAGGCGATCCCGGAAGAACGAACCAATTCCCGCAGCGATGTCAAAGGCGAGCCAAAGAAAAAGAAAGGATTTAACAACAGATCAAAATGATCTGAAGGTATAGAAGGCCAGGAAGATTGCAGCGTGGTCATTACGGATCTCCTCAATACAAGGTGCGGGACTCAGGAAAAAGGCCGCGAGTTCAAATCCCGTACATCAATTTCTGTTTTTCCCCTCTGAACATGTGAGTACAATTGAGAAAATCCCGCCATCCGTTACAATCTGATTTTTTCAGGGGATACGGACAGGGTGTTTCCTCGCATATGGCGTTCCCGTGATCGGCGAGTTTACAAAAAAGAGGCTCTGTTGAAATCCACTTTTTCCTTTTATTCGCTTATTTTCTTCTAAATGTAAGGAGTGTGACCCCCTCTCTCCCCCATAGGGGGAAGCAGCCCAAGGGGAGCATCCCCTTGACCCCCCCCTTCCGTTTTTTTGAGTTTTATTCAACCATTTGAGTGAATATCATTCCTCGGGGATACCTCTAGCGTGCGGGGGCGGAAGCATGATGTGCCGGAGCCCCGGGGAGCAACTGCCTGATTCTCTTAAGGATTTCAACAGAACTAAAAAAGAAAAAAATTAGGCGATGCCTTAATTGAAGCCACCAATCAAAATTTTGTTTCAGGTTTTTTTAAGAAGCTATACCTGGAACAACATGCTGGACGCTCTTTTGGGCTTCGGTTTTACCCAGGCCCCCGCCATTGGGGCATCCCCCGGATTACGATAACGACGTATTACCTGGTACCGGTCTCGTCCAATCGCAATGCGCCCCGTCCCCCTCGGGGGACTGGTGGCGCAAGAGGGGAGAGGATATCAAAAGTTAGTGGCACCAAATGATGAATCACAAAAAATTATCCTTTCACTTCGAGGTCCATCTCAACCCCGCCGGATGCCCCGGGCACAACATTGTAGATGACCGCAACGATTGCACCTCCGATGAATCCAGGGACGCCGCCGAGAACCGTCATGACGACGAGGCCGACACTGAAGCCTAGCATGTGGCCGGCGAATGTCGATCCCATCCCGGTCAGACCTAAGGCGATGATCACGCCCATGAGAAATCCCCAGACCAGGCCGAATATGCCGAAGAATTTCCCGACGCTGACGATACCGAACTGCTTCACGAGGCAGGTTGTTGCTGCCCCGGCGGTGTTCCACAGTGCACCTATTAATATCCGGCCGGAGACTATTATCTGACACTCTATTATGGCTCCGGAAAATGCTGTCAGCGAGACGATTGCGATTGTGTTTATCATTTTTCTTGTCGTCATCCTTTCAGCCGTGATATTTGTTTTCTCAAGCGGGTTCTTCTCCCACATGAGCCAGGCTTCCTTTGTTGCACCACGGATCAGTGCGGAGACCATTGCGAACAAGGGCACTATCAGCCTCTTCAACCGGGGAGGGGATGTCATGTACCTGGATCCGCCCCCGCAGCTCCATTACAATATCCTGGGCGTCTATATCGATACTCCAGAGGGAAACTACCGGGTAGATCCCCTTCCGGGAACTGCGGAATTCCGGCCCGGGACAACCCTCTATATATTCAAGGATGCCGGCGGGTACCGGATAACGGGTGACCCGTCGGTCATAGCTTCGGGAACCGTAGAATCGATACCCACGGGGGATGTTGCAGTCCGGCTTATCGATGAGAACACACAGGTCCTTATCTCAAAATGGGGTGAAGTCCATGGATCCGGGCCGGTCCCGACACCTACGACAGCACCGACAACCCTGCCCACGACGCCGCCCACGTCACAACCAACCACAATCCCGACCACCGTACCGACAACGGGGCCGACACCGCAGCCTGCCCCGCCCGTAGTGGATTTCAGCGGGACTCCGGTTGCCGGATCCGTTCCCCTTGAGGTCATGTTTACGGACAGGTCAACCGGCAATCCGGACCGCTGGACCTGGGATTTCGGGGATGCACCTGAAGCCGGGAGCACGTCCGGCGCCCGGAACCCCACCCACCAGTACACGAAGCAGGGAACCTATTCCGTGACCCTTACCGCAGGAAATGCTGCCGGCACCAACACTACAACCCGGAATAACTATATCACGGTAACGGAACCGGAAGCAGTGTCGTACCTTGAACTGGAGACCATGAAGCCATCCCGCCTCCTCCAGGGCGGGGCCCTGCAGGTACGGGTGACCGGACCGTACTCGTCCATTGTCTTTGGTAAGCAAACCTATGATCTGGATGCAGGGGACGAGATACGGCTGGTCATCGGTTCGGATCCGGAGGGGCACATCGATATCACTCCCACCCAGATCCAGACGTTTGATTTCGATGATGTGCGGCTTTATATCAATAACCGGGACATGGGGTCCGACACGGTCTCGAAGATCTGGGTGAACGGGTATGACCAGCTCACATCCACCCTTACGATCGAGGTGCCTTCCACATCTGCCTGGACCCAGTTCACGGTGAACGGCATCACTAAGATCAACGGGGAGAGCAGCGCTTCGATCCGGATTGCCGGGATACAGCCGACAACAAAAACCCTCCTGCTCGAGAATCAGCGGGACCATATCACGTTCCGTGGCGGTGCGAAAGGATACAGCATCTCATGAAAGACCTGCTCGTTCCCCCTGCATCGCGATCAGATTATTAGGATACCGGATCCATCACTCATTATGTCTCTTGCATTCATTCTTACACCTGTAGCAATTGCCCTGGAACTGGTCATCGGCGGTTTGGGCATATACGCGGGGTATACCCTGAAAAAAACCTGCGGATACCCGTTTGCCGTAACATTCCTCATCTTTGCCCTTTTTGATTACTTCGGATCGCGGGGTGTTTCGACCGAGATCCTCTCGGTTCTCAATATTATTGCCGTGCTTGCATCCCTGGTCGGGATGTACCTTCTTGTACGGGAGAATCTGACCAAAACATCATAACCCGGCCGGCCTCAGAAACCCGGCGGTCCGTTTTGGATATCCGGACCCGCTCCCGGGTGTAAGAGGGCATCGGCCCCCACGATGACAATGAGACACCACGGCTCCCGGCCTGCCGGTTTACCGGCCAGCATCACGATCGTTGCCCCGCCCCGGCTCTTCGTGCACTGCATGTTGTTGGAGCGGGGCATATCGAGGCGGACCCGCCCGGTCTTCCGGTGCCGGTATCCCGCATCAGGCCATGCACATTTCCAACGCATTGGAATAACCCCGGCTATCAGGTAATTATTAATACAACCCGGTTGTCTTTAGACACATGGCACAGGAGCACCTGTATCCCGTTTACAGGACAATACGACGACCAGCAGGGTCCGGGTTCATAGCAGATGCTGCAGGCCGGGTTGCCCGGTATTTTTTTCTGTCACATTACGTACCCGTTGCCCAAAAAAGGATGGTTACGTTGTCCTGAAACTGACAGGTGCGTCTGTGCAAGGTGGAATGCACATGACTACCAACAACCGTTTACTGTTCATCCTTGCAGGGATCTGTATGATCGCCTGCATGGCGATCCCGGTCAATGCATGGCAGGATCAGGTTTTCTCACCCTTTGTCGATACCGGGCTGTACCCGGACCAGCCACTTTCAACTATATCCGGTTCTACCGGCGTCCGGTATTACACTCTCGCTTTCATCACGGGCAGCAGTTCGGGAGCGCCCATGTGGGCGGGAACGATCCCGGTTAGCGACCACCACTATCTTGATGAAGTAAAAAAGGTCAGGGCAGCGGGTGGCGATGTGATCATCTCGTTTGGAGGGGCAGACGGATCGGAACTGGCCACGCTGGTTACCGATGCGGATACGCTCCAGGCCCGCTACCAGTCGGTGATTGATGCATACGATGCGACATGGATCGATTTCGATATCGAGGGTGCGGCAGTTACGGATACGGTCTCGGTTAACCGCAGGAACACCGTGATTGCCCGGCTCCAGGCAGCAAATCCCGGTCTCCGTGTCAGCTATACCCTCCCTGCTGAGCCCGATGGACTGACGGCTAACGGCCTGTCGATCCTCCGGAATGCAGCCGGAAATGGCGTACGGGTTAATGTCGTCAATATTATGACTATGGATTTTGGAGCATATTACGCTCCCAACCCCGACGGGAAGATGGGAGATTATGCTGTCGAGGCTGCAGAAAGCGTGGAAAAACAGCTGCAGGTTTTATATCCTGAAAAGAGTTCTTCGCAGGTCTACAGGATGATCGGGATCACCCCCATGATCGGGCGAAACGATGTCCAGGCGGAAGTGTTCACGCTTGCCGATGCAAAAAAAGTCGAAGCATATGCAAAGGAACACGGCATCGGGCTGCTTGCGATGTGGTCACTTGCGAGGGACAATGGATCCGGGGCGGGTGCAGCCTGGGCGTCAGCAACATCCAGCGGCCTTGTGCAGGAAGATTTCGCATTCTCCAGAATTTTCAATGCGATCACCGGTTCTCAGCCGGTGATTACGCCAACCCCAACGGTTACGTCAACCCCGGCCCCAACCGTGACCGTCACTGCGACACCCACGCCCGCCCCGACATCAACACCATCCGGTGATGTGACGGCATGGAGGGCTGACGCGACTTATGTTAACGGTGACCGGGTCACTTACGGGGCAGATACCTATACGGCACAGTGGTGGACGAAAAATGAGATCCCCGGAAAAGCCGCGGTATGGAAACGGGTAACGACCGGCAGTTCAGGCCCGGTCGCATGGGATTCTTCAGCGGTTTATACTGCGGGAGATTTGGTAACCAGCAACGGGTTGGTGTACCAGGCCCAGTGGTGGACAACCGGTGACATCCCCGGAACTGCCAGTGTCTGGAAACGGGTAACCTCCCCTGTCGTCACAACGACAACGGCACCGGCACCAACCGTGACCGTCACTGCGACACCCACGCCAGTCCCGACATCAACACCATCCGGTGATGTGACGGCATGGAGGGCTGACGCGACCTATGTTAACGGGAACCGGGTCACTTACGGGGCAGATACCTATACGGCACAGTGGTGGACGAAAAACGAGATCCCCGGAAAAGCCGCGGTATGGAAACGGGTAACGACCGGCAGTTCAGGCCCGGTCGCATGGGATTCTTCAGCGGTTTATACTGCGGGAGATTTGGTAACCAGCAACGGGTTGGTGTACCAGGCCCAGTGGTGGACAACCGGTGACATCCCCGGAACTGCCAGTGTCTGGAAACGGGTAACCTCCCCTGTCGTCACAACGACAACGGCACCGGCACCAACCGTGACCGTCACTGCGACACCCACGCCAGTCCCGACATCAACACCATCCGGTGATGTGACGGCATGGAGGGCTGACGCGACCTATGTTAACGGGAACCGGGTCACTTACGGGGCAGATACCTATACGGCACAGTGGTGGACGAAAAACGAGATCCCCGGAAAAGCCGCGGTATGGAAACGGGTCACAACCGCTGGTTCAACTCCCGTTGCATGGGACACAACTGCTGTTTACACTGCGGGAGATACGGTGATCAGCAACGGACTGGTGTACCAGGCCCAGTGGTGGACAACCGGCGACATCCCCGGAACCGCCAGCGTCTGGAAACGGGTAACCAGCACATAGAATGGCCAAAAAATACATCCCATGGAGATGTTCTCCTCATTTAAAAGTAAAAAATTTTTTTTCCTGTCGCAGTTGTCTGATTGATTCATCCCCAAACCCCCGGTCTGCAGTATGGAGGAGGGGACAGAGCCGGATACTTGTCAATTCTCCACTGCAGGGCGTGGGGATTCATTGCTCACGGGAATATGGGGCATCAGCCCCCGTCAATGATATGAATCCACCCGCTCCCCGACGCCCTATACCTGTATCGAAAACCGCGGAAGATCTCCATTTACCCTCCTGCCAGCCTCACGATCGTTGCCCCGCCCCAGCTCTTCGTGCACTGCTTGTTGTTGGAGCGGTGCATGTCGAGGCGGACCCGCCCGACCTTCCGGTGCCAGCGCCCGGTCGGCACCAGCTGTGCATAGGGTACCCGGAGATACTGGGCGAGACACCAGAGGGCATTGTTGTCATCTACGTCGTTGCTCACTTCACCGGTGGTTTCAAGCCTTGTGAGGAACGAGGTCATGAAATCTTCAAGCGTCTTTCCGGTCTCCCCGGCATATTCCAAAGACTCCAGTACCCTGAGGTATTCATTTGGCGAGAGCCCGATCTCCAGTTGTTTCCTGCCGCCGAGTGTCTTTCCCTCGCCCTGCTCCGGCTGGAAGGGATTGCTTTCAACAAGTCCCACCGACCAGCCGGGGACGGCGCAGATGCCTGGGTTATGGATGACCTCGGATCTGGTCATTCCCCGGTGATTATCGGAATATTCTTTGGGAAAATAGACGAGGCGTTCGGCATCCAGCGCTTCCTGCAGGTTCTCCCAGATCCAGACATGTTTTTCTGCATTGACCCGTACCGGGATTTGCGGCTCATCGGCAGACCCGCGGGCCTGGAAGATCGTTTTTTCCGATCCGTGGCAGAGAATCGACGTTTCCATCCGGTCAATGAGATGGTGTGCCGGCATTGCGAGGGGCGTCAGTTCCAGGCAGCTGAACCCCTGGGGAATTTTTCTTTCTGTCAGGTCCCGGTTACGGACAAAGATCTTCTGTACCTGTTCATGGGTCGGGACGGGATACTCGGTTCCGTCAGAACCCATAACGCCCGGACATCCCGATTGTGGCAGCCGGGCCAGGATTCCCGCCCGGTCCAGTGCCGTGATGATCCGGGCATATTCATTCTCCACGGAAAAATCTCCGGGAGTGGGACGAGGGGCATTATTTTTTTCGGGTCCGCTCCCGGTCTGTCCGGTCATTCAGATCAAAGTACCCGGTCCCGGGGGAAAAAGGTATGTACCGGCCCGGAGAGCAAAACCCACCGGGACATTTTCCCGCGTAAAATCTCGCTCCCGGGAAATCCATCCCCCCTGTTATTATTCGTCAGCCTGCCTCATTTACGACAGGTCTGCCCTGCAAAATTGCGGGCCTGTATGGGCGGGGAGAAACGGGCTTTTCTGCAACCTGTCTGAAATGGATTTCCGCTGTGACCGGAGGCCGCTATGGATGGAATCTGGCCGGGAGGTCGTCTGGCCCGTTCCGGCAGCATCTTTTTTCAACCGGAAAAGAGGGGTTTCACTGAACCGGATGGGATAGTGAGGCAAAACGGGGGATTATTGCGATAAGAGTATCTTTTTCCGGGGGCGGGGGTCTGTCGTTTGCGGGGAACCCTCATCCTGAGACAAATCTCACAGATACCGCGGTCCTGCCCGGTACTCTGCTATCGTGTTCCGGTACATCCGGTTGAGGCTTTTGATGTCGCTGTTGATGGTAAAGATCGTCCTGTCCCGGCTGCCCAGTACAACGGCTTCCAGCTTCGGGCGGAGTGCATCGATCCGGCCGGAGATCTGCTGTGCCCGGGTGATATCAACACCCGTTTCGGCAAGGGTTCGCATCGTATAGTTGCGCTCCCGGGATTCCCGGTCAAACACAATAATCCGGGCACCGGCCTCCGAGAGCCAGAGGGGATCGGTCATGCCCTTCAGCGAGAGATCGAATGCATTCACTGAGATATTGACGCTCGCTTGCATTCCTTCGGCAGTACCGTTAAAGAAAAGCAGCCGGGCATGTGTCTCTTCCTCGAACATGCGCGACTGGACATGCATGTCATCCCGGAGATCATTGATCTGGTCTGCGGTCTGAACGACAGGGATTGAAGACGCTGCTGCCATGTAATCGTCCTCTGCCTGCCGGAGTCTCTCGGCCCCGTCACTTCCGCCGATCCCGTCGATGTAGGATATCACCCCGTCCATGCGGGCGTGCTGGGATGCACCGATATAGGCTGCATGGAGCTTGAGGGCAGCAATATTTGCGGGGCTGTCCCGTTCAAGGGGGTCTTTGCTTGCCGGGACCTCGATATTTTCCACTATGGCACAAACCGTGGGAACCACTATAAGGCAGATAAGAATGAGGCATAGGCACCCGACAGGGATTACCCGGTTATCCATGAATTCTACACCCCAGTAGACTCCAGCAGATGGACAGCCACACGAAAACTCTGAAGTTATGGAACCCTATACATCTCCGCGGAAATATAGGTTTGGGTGGTGGCAGAAGCCTCCCGGTTTACCCGATGGTTTCCGGAATTGATTCACCGTTGTTGGATAATTTTTATACAACCGGATCAACTTAGCAACCATTATTTTTGATCACTTATACACAGTCAATTATAATCCGTCCGAAATCCCGGATTGATTTTTAGGGGGGTACAACAGCTATGGCAGAGATGAAAACAGTAATCAACTATAGAGAGAGTGCGGAAACGTTGAAAAAACTCCTGGGCCTGAAAGGATCCCCGGTCGCGGTCCGGTTCGCCAACAAGAAGGAAGCGATCCCTCCGGGAATTCCGGAAATATCCGAGAAGATGCGGCACTGCATGATGGTGTCGGCAGCACGAAAAGAGGGAAAGATCTTTTACGCCACTTCGGCCGGGCACACCTGCAACGGGGGAGCATGGGCACTCGGTCTCCGGGAGATTACGGAAAGCCTGAAAAGCGGGGAATTCTATTTCAAGAACCTGGGAAAGTTCGAGAGCACCGCGTCGTGCAAGCGGATCATTGACAAGCTTCCCCATCTCGAATCCGGGTCAACGTACGCAACAATGTATGCACCGCTTGAGAAAACACCATTCGATCCTCACGTGGTGATCATCGAGTCATCCCCGCTTGTCATGCTCAAGCTGGCCCAGAGTGCCATCTTCCGGATCGGCGGACGCATCCATCCTGAATTCTCAGGTATCCAGTCACTCTGTTCCGACACCTGCGTCCAGCCGCTCCTGACCGGAGAGCCCAATTATTCGCTTGGCTGTGACGGTTCCCGGTACTTTGCCAAGATTGACGATAACGAGATGGTGATGGGATTCCCCATCGAGCTGCTGCCCGAGATTATTACCGGGTTAAAAGTAGTAACCGCCGCATCAGGGTCGGTAAAACCCGTATAATTTTTTCCATTTTTCCGGCCGGCCACTTCCCCGGTGAGCCAAAGCAGATCCGTAACCTCGGGTTCTGTAAGATCAACAGGATGAACGCATACGTAATGGGCAGTGCGTAAAGAGATCCTCTCCAAAAAAACATCTCTTATTCTTTTTTTCAGGCCGGGTCCTGACAAGCCGGTTTCGCGCCCTGCAGGGACCTGAATTCACCCGGTTGCGGATGTGCAGAAAAAAACGGATTGCGTTTGGATTTTATTGATTCCTGTTTTTTTGTTCCGGATTCTTCATCGAATCCCGGATTTCCCGGATATAATCCAGCAGCCATGAATGATAGGCCTCTGCAAGGATGAGCGCTTCCACATGTGCATTGCAGGAACAATTCTGGAGCCCGATAGTCCGGATTTCTTCGGGATACGGGCTGCCGGCAGAACAACTGCTGCAGGGAAAGACACTGTAGAACGAAAAGGAACTTTGATACCATGATCGGACAAAGCAGGTATGTTGACCATGGACCCCATCATTCTTGCCATCGTGCTGCTGAATATCTGTTTTGGGATCAGCATCGTCTTTTTCGAACGGAAAACCCCGGAGATCGCGCTTGCCTGGCTTACCGTTCTTGTATTTATCCCCCTTCTCGGGTTCCTCCTCTACCTGGCATTCGGGCAGAACTTTTACCGGGCACGCCTCTTCCGGATAAAAGCGGAAGATGACAAAAAGGTCCAGGAACTGGTTACCGAACAGCTCAGCGAAGTTGCAAGGCTCGAAACCCGGAGTACGGATGAACGGGAGAGCAAGTTTTTACGGGTCATACGCATGCTCCTCGTCAGCAATCGTGCCATCGTCTCGAACAACAATACCATCGAGATCTATACAAACGGGCAGGATAAGTTTCGGGCTCTCTTCGCGGCCATCGACCAGGCAAAGGATTTCGTCCATGTCGAGTATTATTACATCTCGCCCGATGGCCTTGGAACGGAGATGGTAACGCACCTGACAAAGAAAGCAAAGGAAGGCGTCGAGGTCAGGGTCCTTGTTGACGGCCTCCCTTTCTCCGTCGTACCCCCGTCATTCTGGAAGCCGTTCATCGATGCCGGGGGAAAGAAGGCGGTCTTCTTCCCGGGATTTTTCCGTTTTATTAATTTCCGGTTCAATAACCGGAACCACCGGAAGATCGTAGTGATAGACGGGAAAACCGCGTTCTGCGGCGGGTTCAACGTGGGCGACGAGTACGTGGGGAAAAAAGAACTGGGCTGCTGGCGGGACACCCATGTCAGGATCAACGGGGATGCTGCCCACCTGCTGGAACTGCGGTTTTTACTGGACTGGAATTATGCATCAAAGGATCGCGTTGAGATGTTACCCCGCTATTTTCCCAAGACCGGCGGCACGGGTTCTGCCGCGGTCCAGATCGTCTCAAGCGGCCCGGATCACCAGCACAACCAGATCAAGCTCGCGTACCTGCACCTGATCAATACCGCCACGGAATCGGTCTATATCCAGACCCCGTACTTCGTGCCGGATTCCAGCCTTATCGATTCCCTGCGCCTGGCCGCTCAGTCCGGCATCGACGTGAAGATCATGATCCCCTGCAAGCCCGACCATATGTTCGTGTATGCCGTGAACCATGCGTTCATCGCTGATCTTCTCGATGCCGGGGTGAAAGCCTACACGTACGATGACGGGTTCATCCACGCCAAAACGCTCGTCATCGACGGCCTGGTTGCATCGGTCGGGAGCGCGAACTGGGATGTCCGCAGTTTCAAGCTCAATTTCGAGACAAACGCCCTGATCTACAACCCGGCATACGCGAAAAAACTCCGGGAGATCTTTGAGGACGACCTGAAGCATTCCACCGAGATCACCCCTGAATCGCTCAAAAAACGACCGCTCATGGAAAAGGTATGGGAACCGGTAGCACGGCTGTTCTCCCCGGTGCTATGACATCTCCTGGTCGCTGGTGCGGGATCTTCCGGAGGGGCGCGTGACCCGGCCCCAAAATTCCCCCGAAGTCTGGTTTGCCCGTCCTTACCCGGCACGGATCATTGCCGAAGGTTTTTTCCCGGCAGACATGCATTTCCATACAACTCATACGGACGGCACGGTGACAATTGAGGCCCTGATCAGGAGGATCAAGAAGAACGGCGTCGGCTGTGCGGTGACCGACCATAACGAGATATCCGGTGCACGTGCTGCCTGCAAAGAGAGGGGGGACCTGCTGGTCATCCCCGGAATCGAGATCAGCACCAGTGACGGCCCGCACATTCTCGTGTACTTCTATTCCCCTCACGACCTGGAAGACTTTTTTGTCCGGCATATCCGGCCGCGCCGGCGCGAGAGCCCGTGGATGCTCACAACCATAACGAGCCGCGAGGTGCTCGAAGCAGCGGAAGAGTACTCCTGCCTCCGGGCACCGGCACATCCCTACGGATACCTGTTCTTCAACTCGGGGCTCGCGAAATGCATCGAGAAAGGGTACCTGGACGAATCGCTCTACCAGCAATGCGACCTTGTCGAGGGGATCTGCGCCAACATGGGCAGGGGGGAGAACCTCAGGGCAATCGCGCTTGCAACAAGGCTGGGTCTTCCCGCAACCGGCGGGTCCGACGGCCATGTCATCTTCGACCTGGGCAGTGCGGTGACCTGCACGACCTCATCAGATCCCGGGACATTTCTTGACGAGCTGAGGCACGGCAGGGCCCGGGTCATCGGGCGGGAGAACCATCTCGGATCAAAGATGCTCACGGCCGCTGCCATATCAGCCCGGTTCATGCCGTGGCTCTTACCTTCCACAAAGATCCACTGCGAGCGGTTCGCAGGTCGAATCAGCCGGTTCCTGTCATACCGGAAGGAAACGGAGAAGAAGCAGTAGGCAGAGGGACAGGAATCACCAGAACCAGGGAAATATTCCGGGATAAGGGGATCCCGGCCCGGAAAAAAGATCGCGGATGGACCCTGCAGGGTGATTCTCCCGCGTGCGCCGGATCACGAGCGCTGCAATGTTACCCGGACCCGCCCGGTGTTACCGGCCGGAACCCAGACATCCTGCGAGAACGGGCGGTACCCGTTCAGGGTGACCGTGACCGTGTGGTACTGGTCCCCGGCCAGGCCCTGCACCTGGCGGCTCAGTTCGCTTGTAGTATCAAGAGGGTAGGTCTCGCACTGCCCGCCATCGATACAGACCGTTCCCCCATACGGGCTTACCGAGATATCGATAGTCCCCGGGTCCGGCACATCGGCCGGGAGCGTTGGGTGTGTCTCCGCAATGATATGCGGGTTCACGTACAGCGTTGTCGTGTACGGCCGGTATCCCCCCTTGGTGACGGTTATCTGGTAGGTCACGTACGCCGGAATATTCGAGAGCGTGTAGGATCCTGCAGAGTTTGTCCACCCGCCATACGGCATATTGCCGTTCGCCGGGGTAACCTCAACATATGCATCGCCCGGCGTTGACCAGATCTGAATACCCCCGGTATCGCCGTAAGAATTCGTGGGGGCCTTTACGGACTTCTGTGCCGGGAGATCCACGGCCAGGTGATACACCCCGCCCAGGATAATCCCGAGAAGCGATAAGCCAATCATGAACAGGACGAGCCGGCCAAGTGGTGTTTTTTCGAACGGTGTTTCAGTCATTCCAGGGTAACCCTCCTCTGATATTCCTCGTTACTCTCTTTTTGGGCTGAAGTGTATAAAAATGCTGGGACACGGGATTGGCCGGCAGGAACCGGTCCCGGGTCCGGGACTCCTTAAGAAAAACAAAAAATACGGGATGGCCGTTCTTTCACGGTTGAATTTTTATGCCCGGGTCACCGGTGTGTTTTCTTTGCCCCGAATACGCCTAATTTCCCGATGGTTCTGCTCCCCTTTTTCCCCTCTGCTTTCGCAATGGTCCCTGACCTCTTACCCGTGCCATGAGGTTGGCCGGGCTGACCTTTGCTCTTCCGGGACGGCCGGTGCGGTCGGTCGCCTTCAGGTTTTCCGGAAGACGGTGAACGTTCTGATCGCCGGGATGAATGTTCCGGTCTCTGCCCGGACCGGTCACTTGCCGTTCTTCGGGGAGGCCGGTCAGTTCTTCGCTCCGGACGATCGCCTTCGGTTCTTCCGGGTGGCCGGTCTGTTCTTCGTTCCGGCCGGGTACCTTCAGATCGCAGGGGTGAACGTTCGGGTTTTCGCTCCGGACGAACACCTTCGGTTCTTCCGGGTGGCCGGCCTGTTCTTCGTTCCTGCCGGGAACCTTCAGATCGCGGGGAAGAACGTTCAGGTCTTCGCTCCGGACGAACACCTTCGGTTCTTCCGGGTGGCCGGTCTGTTCTTCGTTCCTGCCGGGTGCCTTCAGACCGCCGGGGTGAACGTTCAGGTCTTCGCTCCGGACGAACACCTTCAGGTCTTCCTGCCGGTCGAGCGCTTTTTCCTTCCGACCGGGTACCTTCAGATTTACGCGGTGAACGTTCTGGCCTTCGCCCGGACCGGTCACCTTCCGGTTTCCGGGGGGGCCGGTCTGTTCTCCGTTCCGGCCGGGAGATTTCAGGCTGCCGGGGTGAACGTTCCGGTCTCTGCCCGGGACGGTCACTTGCCGTTCTTCGGGGCGATCGATCGCTTTTTTGTTCCGGACGGGACCATTCCGGCCCCGGTTGTGCCCTGGAAGGTGTATTCTTTGGGCGGTTACCCCTGCTGCGCCCCGACAGGGGATTATGGGAATGATGTTTGGACCCGGTTACCATTTCGCTTACTCCAGATGAATGAATGTTACTCACGTCGTACTGCCAAAAACGTTCTGGTGGTGTATACATTGAATTCAGCTTTGAAATAACAGGCACCTGGATGAAAGGATTTTTGAAAAAATCCATGTGAAGATCTCCTCGCCGTTTTCATGCCTCCCCGGAAATACCGGAAGAAACGGGGAGCAGGGTTCCCGCGGTCAGGGCACACGTAGAAACCTAAAATATTAAAAAAACGTATAGAGCTCTACAGATCAGCTCATTTCTAAAAACAGAAACGGGCGGAGCATGTTAATGAGCGACGATTCCTATCTCGATCAACAACCACTTGGACCAGTAACCTTTGCAGAAAATCCCGAACCCCGCTGCCCCTGCCTGTTACTGCTGGATACATCCGGATCCATGGCAGGAAAGCCAATAGCTGAACTCAATGCCGGGCTCAGGGCATTTTACGAAGAACTGCAGGGAGATTCCCTTGCTTCAAAACGTGTTGAGGTCGCGCTCATATCATTTGGCCCGGTCAGGATCATCAGCAATTTCAATACCGCGGATTATTTCCTTGACCCGACCCTGGTGGCCGAGGGCGACACTCCCCTTGGCGAAGCGATCCGTCAGGGTATCGACCTTGTCAGGAAGCGCAAGGATGAGTACCGTGCAAACGGGATCTCCTTCTACCGCCCGTGGATCTTCCTGATCACCGACGGATCCCCCACGGACACGTGGCAGCACGCCGCAGCCGCTATCCGGGAAGGGGAGAGTTCGAAATCCTTTGCATTTTTTGTTGTCGGCGTCCAGAATGCCGACATGAAAACCCTCAGGCAGTTATCCGTGCGCGAACCGCTCAAGCTCCAGGGGCTTAAGTTCCGGGAATTTTTCCAGTGGCTCTCCAATTCCATGAAATCCGCTTCACGGAGCAACCCCGGGGACAGGATCCTGCTCGCTCCACCCTCCGGCTGGAGTGAGATATGACATGGATGCACATTGCAGCATCTGTCACGGGAATCTCGCACAAGAACCGGCATGAGACCGGCCAGGATTACTGCAGGGCAACGGTCGTCCAGTTCGGCGACCGCGAATATTTCATAGGGCTTGCAGCTGACGGCGCCGGAAGTACCACCGAAGGGGGCGTGGGTGCACAGATCGCCTGCGACACCATCCTTTCGTGTATCACGGACTCCATCCGCGGTAGCGGGGGAGATCTCGCCCAGGTACTGGCCACGGAAGCCGAAGGCTGGGTTGCCGCATCCCGCGATGCGATAGCAGAGCAGGCACGCGTGACGGGAAAAAATCTCCGGGAATATGCCTGCACCCTGGTCGGGTGCGTGATCGCGGACAACCATGCCTGGTATTTCCAGGTAGGTGACGGGGGGATCGTGATCCACGAAGAGCCCGGCTATTCGGCCGTCTTCTGGCCGGACCAGGGGGAGTATGCCAACACAACGTACTTCATCACGGATGATGCATTCCTCTCTCACCTCTGCCAGCTCCGTTCCGATACCCCGCCTGATGAAATTGCCCTTTTCACTGACGGACTCCAGAACCTCGTCCTCTCGTTCTCCAAAAGAACCCCCCATGCCGGTTTTTTCAGGCCACTGTTTGAGACTCTCAGGAAAAGCCCCGGTGGAGAGAACGGCGTTCTCACCGAACAGCTCCGGACGTTTCTTCTGGGCCGCGAGATCAATGAGCGCAGCGATGATGACAAGACCCTGATTCTTGCCGTGCGATAAGCGGTTTTTTCTATGGATGGACCACCCCCCGGAACTTACGTTGACAGCAAGGGACGACAGATACCCATGGGAAAGAAGATCGGGAGCGGGGGAGAGGGAAACGTATTCGAGATCGTCTCATCGAACCAGAAGTACGTGGCCAAGATCTACCACAAGCCCCTGGATGAGTCAAAGCAGGAGAAACTCCGGGTAATGGTCCGCGGGTGCAACGACACCCTCAAGGAGATCTCCGCCTGGCCGGTCGACCTCATTTTCAGGGGAGCCGGTGGGCCGGTCTGCGGATTTGTCATGCCCCGGGTCCACGAGTGCGAGCCGGTCCACAAGGTCTATGGCCCCACCCACCGCAAACAGACATTTCCTGAAGCGGACTGGAAGTTCCTTGTCCGTACCGCAAAGAACCTGGCCGCCGCATTCGATGCCATCCATTTCTACGGGTATGTTATCGGTGATGTCAACGAAGGAAACATCCTCGTGGACAAACATGCCTGTGTCACCCTGATCGACTGCGACTCGTTCCAGGTGACGACAACCGCAGACGTGTACTGCTGTGAGGTCTGCGTGGCCCAGTTCACCCCGCCGGAGATCCTCAACGGGAAGGACTTCCAGATCCAGAGGTCTCCCGGCCATGACAATTTCGGCCTCGCGGTCCTGATCTTCCAGCTCCTCTTCATGGGCAGGCACCCGTATTCCGGGGTGTATTCCGGCAGGGAGGATATGCCCATTGAAAAAGCGATAGCGGAGTACCGTTTTGCGTTCGGGAAGAACGCTCACGTGAAATCCATTGCCCCGCCCCCGAACGCGGTAGGACTCTCGATCGTCCCGGGAGATCTCGCCGATCTCTTCGAGCAGGCCTTTACCGAACGGGGTACCACGCAGGGGAGGCCGACGGCAAACAAATGGTGGAATGTACTCCATATCCTTGAGAAGCATCTCAAGACCTGCACCGCGGATACTTCCCACAAGTATTACGCAGGGCTGAAGATCTGCCCTTGGTGCAGGCTCGAATACCAGTCGGGAGTTTTCCTCTTTTTGAGCCAGGACGCGGTCTCGAAATTCGATCTTCCGGCAGAATGGAACAAAATTGCTGCCATCAAACCCCCCGGGCCGGCTCCCGTTATCGAGCCCCGGAACTTCCCGGCGCAGCCCACACCCCTCCCCCCGGGTCTTGCAAATTCTCTTGCATTCACGAGAATCCGGCAGATTGCCGGAGCGGTCATGATGATCGGGTGTATCGCCATGGCCCTCTTAAGCATGGCGGGGGATTACCTGGGGGTTTCCCTTGGTCTCGTTATCGGGGCGGTCCTTGTTTTAATCCCGGGCAGGGAAGCTGCCGAGAAGGAGCGGAGAAAAACTGCGTTTGAGAATGCCCGCTATAACTGGAGTCTTGTGGACCGGAAATGGAAGAAGGATGCCGGAGACGCGGAGTTTGTAAAAAAACTCAACCGGCTCAGGGCCGTGCGAAGGAACTACGAAGCCATTGAGCGGGAATATAAAGCCGTTCTTGCATCCCTGCAGCATACTGCCCGCGAGCGGCAGCTTGTCACGTTCCTTGAGAGTTGTTTCATCGACGGCTACAATTTTCTCCGTATAGGGGCAGACCGCAAAGCCACGCTGAGATCGTTCGGGATCGAGACCGCCGCTGATATCACGAGAGCATCCCTTATGCGGATCACGCAACTCGACGAGATCCATAAAGAAGAACTGCTCACATGGCGGCACCAGATGGAGGAAAAATTCCGGTTCGATCCATCGGGTGGGACAGCCAGAACAGATATCCAGCCCCTGATCCACAAGTTCCAGCCGAGGCTCAAGCCTCTTGAACGGGAGCTGCACCTGGGCCCGGAGGAATTGTACAAGATGCAGCAGACGATCCTAGGCAACCGTGCCAGGTTCCGGCCCATGACCGAGAAGAGCGCAAAAGAGCTTGCGCAGGCACATGCCGATTATGATCGTTTCAGGTTTCCCGGAAGGTTCCTGTGAAGCCAAATCGATCGGCAATCATTCTTTCTGACAGGGAATAAATGGTCGGGCGGGCATGCATCCGACCGGTTGATACTCATATGAGCCGTACGAGTTCAAACCCGATAAAAAATGAGTATGGGACACCTGGACCGGGCATGTCAATACAACCATTGCGATGAACGCCGCTGTCCCAGAAGGGGCGCCCCCAGGGGCTGCCTCACTCTCCGGGGGGTGAGGGGGGAGCACAACTCTGACACAGGGAGAGGTATACGTAAAGAAATGAAGATGGAGGATCTCAACTGAACCGGTAAAAGGATAACACCGTTACCCGTTACGATATTTTTCTGCCGGAGATGAGCGAGATAGTAAACGATCGGGATCTGCCATCAGCAGCGGGTTTTGTCATTGTCGCTGCACGCCGGGCGTGCACCTGCTCAAAGCCGGCATCGCGGAACGCTTTTTTTAAGAACTCCCGCTCGAACCCCTGGTGAAAGACCCCGGCAGGATCTTCATGAAATTCCCCGCCATCCGGATCGAGATCCGCGACACAGAGCCAGCCGCCCGGGTGGAGGATTTTAAAGAACTGCTCGAGGAGGGGCTGTATCATCTGGACATGATGGAGGGTCATGCTGCTGACAACGAGATGATACCGGCCTTGGATCTGATCGCCCCGGTCGAGGTCGATGTGTCTCGCGGTCACGTTTGGCAGGTTCCCCTGCCGGATCTTTTCTTCGAGAATGGCAAGCATGCCCTCCGAGCTGTCGATACCGCAAATCCGGTGGATAACCGGCCGGAGCCGGAGTGTTAAAAGCCCGGTGCCGCACCCGAAGTCCAGCACATCCATTTCGGGCGAGAGCGGGATCGTGTCGGTTATTGCGAGTGCAACATCTGCTGAAAGTTTCACGCGGCCCGGGTTCTCGTCCCAGGTTTTAGCAACGGTATCAAAATCCCTTTTTCCGCCGGTCATGATTATCACCGGACTGTTTGCCGGGTGGCGGGAAAAAGGTGCCGGGGAAAAACCGGTATGTAATGCGATTAACGACCCGTCCGGGAGGGCTTCCCGGAAAACAATACTATTCCGGGCCCGATACGTGCTTCGTTTCGCCCTGGTGCGACCGGGTGGACAATCTTTGGAGGCAAGGATGTCCACCGCTTCAAAAAGTGCCTTGTTTTTCTGTGTTTTTTCAAAAATGCGGGAGATTTTCAAAGTAATATTTTCCCTTTAGCAGTCGCCGGCTGACAGGAGTTTTGGCACAGAGTTTCACCCAGCCGGGGAAATCAAAGGTCCCGTAAGGCAACAGCAACCCGATCTGGTTTTCACGACGGAGAAAATCGGGAGGATACCATGCAGTATGAGAGAATCGCTCTCCCGGGCCGGAAATCCGGCGCGGACAGGCGGGAGTCCCCCTTCCCACCCGGTCTGAGGGAATGGCGGGGGTTTTTTGGATAATACAAAAAAATAAGAAATGATTTGTAAGAAAACCATCAATGGAATGAATCATGCAGGTACGCACCGGACTCGTGGTAATTCTGATCTCCATTGCGATAATTTTCATTGCCGGATGCACGGGCCCGGTATCTCCTGTTCCACCTGCCCCGGCACCAGTCATAACCCCAGTACCCGCACCAGCCGTGATTGTCACCGCCATCCCGACGGTCACGGCAACGACAAAGGCCACCGTTGTCGTCACACCAGCGCAGACAATGGTTCCTGTCCCAACACCAACACCGGTCCCTGAATCTGCCCTGAATGCCCGGGTCCAGGATGCAAAAAACAAACTGGACATGCTAAAGAACAGCGACATGGCAGACACGATCATGATCGCGGCTAAAACGCCGGGCTCCTGCGAAGTAAAACAATCAAAAGAACTGGGGTATCTCATCGATGCCGGTACCGGGGATATGTCTTTTATCAAGGGCGATTACGGGAGCATTTCACTGGATCGCTTCCGGCAGAATATGACGCCGGGACATACGTATGTTATCCTCCACAGCCATGCCAAGGACTGGATTTATTGCCGGAATACCGGAACCGTCGGCCTCAACACATTTTCCCTCGCCGATCTTGCAGCACCATCAACGCTTACCGGGCAGGGGTATCATGTCCAGAAAATGATTGTCGTAAGCGACAAGATGTATGAGGTTTATCCAAAAACTCCTGACAACTGGAAGACAGAAGGAGAGGTGTATGCTACTTTTAATCGTATCGAGCAGCGCCTGGAGGCGAATTTCCATTACGATTATTACGATTCAGCAGGAGTGAAGAAGACATGGTACGACGTGGATATGATCATGCCCATGCTCGCAAAGGAACTCGGTTATACCTACATTGTCGATAATACCATTGTCCCATAACTTTTCACAACGGGAAAAAGCCCATGGTTCTGGCGGAGACTGGCGGTTATGCCTGCACCAGATCACTCCCTTGCCAACCGGCTATACTTATTTGACGTGCGGCAACCAAGAAAATACCACAATGGCAGTCGAGCCCGGGTTCCGGTAAATACAATAACGATATCCCTGTTGGTTTAGGCCTTTGAAAATCAGGAATATGTATAGATTCTATTTAGGTCAACCCGGGCCATCGTTGTCTGATTATTATCCTTAAGTACAAGGTTGTTTTTTGTCGTGCCGGTGAAAACGATATAAACAATGGATCCGGTTTTTGTCTCACCGGGGTTGATTCTGACCGGGAAATGAAAATACTTGCTTGCCATATCTGCACTCAGCCGGTCTCCTCCATGTTCTAATGTCTGATCTTTTTCGGTCTCGATGTAGATATCTTCCCGGGATAATTGATATTGGGTGGCCAGGTTATTGGTGAGACTCACATTGATGACAGCGATACCAGTCCCCGCCTTGTTGTTAAATCCCGGAAGGGTCTGATAACGGACAGCAGAATTAACTGTTAGCCCAAGTTTTTTTCGCGGGGTTATATGCGGAATGTTCGTGGAAACAGCCGGTTCCGGGGTTCCCGTCATATTTGAACCGGGAGAGGGAGTTGCGGGAACACCAAGGGAATGTGTATTGCCCGCATCAGGCTCACCGGACAGGCAGCCCGGGACAAGAGCAAGTGATATGAGAAGAACAGAGAGTATGCCAGCGATGATAGCTACCCTATCCGATTTTACAATGACTCTCATTGGCAGGGATTTTCATCTGGATGTATATTCATTGCTCGATCTGTGTTTCTGTGGCACGATCCCATGGGTAAGAGGCAAATGCATGTGTCGGATGAAAGGAAGGCCTGTTTTGGAGCGATAATAAAGTTAATCCTCGTTCAAACCAAAGAGATGCTGACATGCCAAAGCCCCCTGAAAAACAAATTTCATCCAGACCCGAGCCCGAGTTCCGGTACAAGCAGTGCATCATCATCAGAAATGACGTAAAGATGAGCTGCGGCAAGAGGTGTGCACAGGCAGCACACGCCTCCATCGGTGCTTATAATGGCGCAGACAAAACCCTCACAAAAGCCTGGATGTCCGAGGGGCAGAAGAAAGTCGTCCTCAAGGCAAACGATGAGCGGACCCTCTTTGAGATCAAGGTCATAGCCGAACGGGCCGGCATCTCCACCTCCCTGATCCAGGATGCCGGCATGACCGAGATCCCGCCCGGCACCATCACCGCCCTTGGCCTCGGCCCGGCAAAGTCCGATGAACTCGACAAGATCACCGGGTCGCTCACGCTCTTATGATGCAGAGTACGTATCCCCTTGAACACGATCTCGGGCTTCGGTATTATGCAAGCAACGAGGACGGGATTGGCGGGAAACTCAGGTCCGTTGCGGAGGATTTCATTGTTGAGGAGATCCCCCCGGAACCAAAAGGCGGATCAACCGGGCCGTACCTGATCTGCAACCTCACCAAGACCAACTGGGAGCTCCAGCACGCAGTAAAAGAGATCGCCAAACGGCTTGCCATCAGCCACCGCCGGATCGGATGGGCCGGCACTAAGGATCGCAACGCGATCACAAAACAGCGGATCTCCATCTACGATGTGACGACTGAAAAGGTTGGGGCAGTCCGGCTCAAGGACCTCGTGCTCGAACCGATCGGCAACTCGAACGAGAGCCTGCTCCTTGGCGACCTGCAGGGAAACCGGTTCGATATCCTGATCCGCGATACGGAATCGCCGGATCTCGCCCGTATGGTGGAGAGCACAACAAAGACGGCGAGCGAGGGCATCCCCAACTACTTCGGCCTCCAGCGCTTCGGGGCGCTCCGGCCGGTCACGCACCGGGTCGGGGAGTGGATCCTCCGGGGAGACTATGAACAGGCAGTCCTGACCTACGTTGGCATGGTATTTCCCGGCGAGTCTGATTCGGCACGGGTCGTCCGTTCCGAGTTCCTTGAAAGCCGCGATATCGAGACCGCACTTCACCGCTTCCCGGTCCAGCTCTCGTTCGAGCGCTCGATGCTCCACTACCTCCGGTCGCACCCGGGCGATTTTGCCGGGGCGCTCAGGGAACTCCCGCCAAAACTCCTCTCCATGTTCGTCTCCGCATTCCAGTCATATCTCTTCAACTGTGCACTCAGCCAGCGGTTCGATGACGGGCATACCATGCATGATCCGCTCCCGGGCGACATGCTGGTCTTCGCGAACGGCAGGACCGACACGGCCACCGCCACGAACCTCACGGCGGTCTCCCTGCACATAAAACGCAGCAGGTGCACTATCGCGCTCTTCATGCCGGGAAAAGAGATGGCAGCCGGACAGGTTCCCGATGCGACAACGGCAGCACTGCTCGAAGAGCACCATATCACGCCGGCTGACTATGAGCGGGCGGCAAAATTTGTCCGGACAAAGTTCGAGGGGGCATATCGCCCCATAACGCTCAGGACCGGGATCGAATCATCCATTGAAAACAAGAGTGTGCGGCTGAAATTCACCCTGCCGCCCGGCCATTACGCAACAACGGTCTGCCGGGAATTCATGAAAGCTGACCCGGCAAAAATGATCTAGGTCCGGGATTTCGCTATCTTTTTTGCGCCTTCAATGGCATCGTGCAGGTTCCCGAGTTCGTCGATAACGTTGATCCTGACCGCGTCTGCACCCCGTATCACCCTGCCGTCGTCAATATCGGACCGGGCTATCATCCGCTGGCTGGTGACATCGCCAATGAACGTCTCAAAGCTGTCACTGACGATCTTCTGGGCATACAACTCCTCTTCGGCACTCAGGGGGCGGGAAGTACTTCCCATGTCCTTCTTGGTCCCGGACTTGATGACGCTGACATTGTATCCCTCGTTGCTCATCCAGCGGCTGATATCGGAGAACTTCCAGATGACGCCGACACCGGCTGTGAACGTATCGGGGTTGGCGTAAATCCTGTCGGCGTGGGCGCTGACGTAATACGCCGCGGAGGTACCGATGTCACCCATGGAGACCACAACCGGCTTCTTGGTCTTGGCATATTCCAGGTCGCCGATGATCTCCTGGGCCGCTGACGGGGTCCCGCCGGGGCTGTCCACGCGCAGCACAATCGCTTCCACCATCGGATCGTCCGCTGCAGCCCGGAGCTCGCGGCCTACTACTTCGCTGCCAATAACATCGCCATCAGATGCCTCCCCGGTCACCATGGTTCCCTCCATCCGGACTACGGTAACTCCCCGCGTGTCATCGTGGGTGAGGAAATAGGTGGAAAAGACAAACGCGGCCACGATGAGAAGCCCGAAAATGATGACAAGAAACCATTTCAGCCCGGAGCCGCGCTTCGGCTGGCTGCCGGCCTGCTGTCCGACAACCGGCCACTGCACGCCATCATTCCCATCCATCAAGGCGCCTCATGGTACAGGACATCAAACTCAGAGACGAGATTGCTGCCGCACATATAATATTTTTTCAGGGTGAGCCGGATCATCTCATCTTCGGTGTTGATATGCATTCCCCCGACAAGAGACGGGGTATCGGAGCCGCCCACGATGAATGGCAGGTGGATGAGCCGGATCTCGTCCACAAGCTGGTCGTGCAGCATGTGCCAGTTGAGAGTCGGCCCGCCCTCTATCATCAGTTTCTTCACCCCGAATTTTTCTTTGAGGATCGCGAGGAGAAGCGGAAGTTCAACGTGTTTTTTCCCGGCCACGATGATATGGGCTCCTTTCTTTCTGATAGCTTCGACACGATCGGCCGGGGCTGCTTCCGAGACCGCGATTGCAGTCGGGGCGTCAGGACCAAGCACGTTTGCATCCAGGGGAATATCTGCCATGCTGCACGGGATCACCCGGAGCGGGCTCTTTCCCTGCACGTAGCGAACCGTAAGAAAGGAGTTGTCGATCCGGATCGTATTGGCACCGACCATGATGGCATCGTATTCCGCACGGGTATTGTGCAGCAAAAGCTCGGTCTCGTGTGCCATGTATTTCATGAGGATCTTTGAGGAGGCCCCTTTTTTCAGGGTAAGTTTACCGTCGGCAGTGATCTCTGACATCATCAGCACGTGAGGACGGTTTGTTTTGGTTGTCATTGCCACTCCACTTCCCGGTAACATTTGATGCCGGGTATAAATAAAGTGCTCATAGCGGAAGTGTATTCATCAACTTTTCCGGGCCTGAAGAGCAACTATTAATGGTTCGCGTACCCATGAATTGAGTTATGAATATTACTGCCCTCCGGCCAAGGTTCATGAAATACCTGGAGCCGGTCGCAGACCTCTTCGTCCGGTTGAGGATCACCCCCAACCAGATCTCGCTCATGGCACTCCTAGCCGGTATTGCGTGTGCCTACCTGTTCTTCCAGCGCCAGTTTGTCCTGGGGGCACTCCTGCTTCTCCTGTCCGCGATCTTCGACCTGGTGGATGGCAGTGTTGCCCGGAAGACCGGTGCCCATACCAATTTCGGGGCGGTCTTTGACTGGATTGTCGACAAGTACGTGGATGCTCTTGCCCTGCTCGGCATCGGCCTTTCAGGTATCCCGATCATCAGCCAGTTCTTCGCCGTCCCGCCCATGGCGGATTTTGCGGTAGTAGCCTTCGCCATCATCGGTTCCCTGATGAACACCTTCATCAAGCCGGTAGTCTATGCCGAGATCGGGTACAAGGAGAAAGTTGAAGGAAAGATCGACGACCCGCTTGAAGGAGTCGGGTTTTTTGGCCGGCCGGAGACATTCCTTATCCTGATCCTCGGCGGCCTCACCGGCTTTATCTGGGCATCCGTCATCATCATTGCCGTCTGCACGAACCTCTCTGCAATCCAGCGGATCATCTACCTTTACCGGACGCTTGCCTGATCCGGAAGTGCCGGGTATCCTCTCACTTTTTTCCCGCCCCCCAGGAGGGAAGCCCCGCGGCACTTCAAATACCCACTAATATCTGGAAACAGGCAATTGCCCTACCGTGCCGTACCGAGGCCCTGATGCGGGATGCCCTCGTAAAGATCCAGATCTTGTTCGGATTTTTGTGATTCCATCGTGGACTGCCGTTCATATGCATTTCAACAGGTCTTTGTATGCTGAAATGGAAACCATGCAGAATATGCTGGAGAGACTTATCCCGTCACTGCCTGCACGAACCTCTGCCGCGCGGGGATCATTTACCTCTGCCGAACGCGTTCCGGATCTCGCCATAATATAACTGATACACGTCGTCGGCGAATTTCCCCAGGTTGGGGATGAGGCGGAACAGGCCGTACGCGATAAAGATCAGGATGATAAGAGCGGTCAGCTCGGCGATAACATTGTGGGCCCAGAAGAAACTCTCGTATCCCGGTTCTCCGTTGCCCGCAATTTCCGGGTAATACGGGAACCACTGGTCCGTGTAGGCCATGACCACAAAGACATTCCGGAGCAGGTTGAGGAAGTAGATCGTCGGGGTGATGAGAAGGAAGGCGAGAATCTTCTGGCGCAGGGTGGTCGGGACTGCCGCCGCGACCCCGAGGAGGATCGCAATGCTCTGGATACCGGTGCAGCCGAGAATTATCTCGACCCGGAAGTTGTTATGCATGATAATGTTCCAGGCGTCCAGGGTTACCGGGAACTGTAAGAGACCGAGGATCCAGACGATCTCACCCACGACAAGCGCGATGAGTGCATTACCGAGGGTTGCAAACAGGGGTACCTGATCGAAGCCGAACGGTGCGTAGATGAGGAAGGCAACTGCGGCTGCCCGGGAGAGGCTGACAGCCCTGCTGTCATCCGCAAGGAGATATTTTATCGTGATGACGAGGAACGGCACCGAGAGTACCGCGACAAGCGGGTACATGAAGTTGTTCTCGGAAAAATAGACCGGCAGCTCGGAAAAGAGCGTGAGGACAATAAAGATCCAGCCGATGATGGCCGCATATTTCCTGTGACGACCGGGTACGAGGAACGCGAGAAATCCGATACAGGAGATCAGGATCAGGTACTCGATCATTATAGAATTATCCACGCAGTACCAAAAAAAGGATTCTGAAGATATATTTTTTCCGGGTTTATAAAAAGGGTAACTATCCGGAAGAAAACAGGAGCGGGAAAGGTATGCATGACGAGGGACCAGTCCGCCGGTTCCGACACGAGATTTAATCTTCTAGCATCACGCATAGTATACCGATGTTCTGTCCTGAATGCAAAAGTCTGCTCATGTCTTCCGGGGGCCAGCTCAAGTGCCGGAAGTGCGGGTATATCCGCAAGATCGAAGGCACTGACCAGATGAAAAAGAAGATAATGCGCAAAGAAAACGAGATAACTATTGTTGAAGAGGAGGATGGGGAGAGCATAAAAACCATGCCAACCATCCAGATACGGTGTCCCAAATGCGAGAACAATCTCGCCATCTGGTGGCTCCGGCAGCTGCGGGCTGCCGACGAGAGCGAAGTGCGGTTCTTCAGGTGCACTGAATGCGGCCACACCTGGCGCCAATACGATTAATTTTTCCGGAATAACATAATCCTTCTTTTAGAATATCAAAGAAGGGTGGATCCGAACAATGATGCCGGTGAATTTTTCCGGCAAATCTTCCGGTATGAATGCACCTTTCCTGCAGCGTCCGGCTTCGACGTTGCCACTCGTGAGGATATGACCCTTCCGCTGGATATTCTGATACGCGTGCGGGCCGTGACGGACGTATCCTGAAAAAACCAGACCCTTTTCACCAGAAGAGTTCCAGCAGCTGAGCGGTTTTTGAACATGGAGAACCGGTCGGGATTCAACCGGATCTTCTGACCGGGTGTAAAACCCTCAAAGAACGGCTGCGGGAGTTCCTTTTTTGTCCATTTCTCACAATTATCGTTGAAATGGTCCCGGGATGTCGATTTCGACCAGAAATGCTATAATACAGTATACAAGAACATATAAACAAAGATATCAGTCAGAGTGAGATTCTCAAGTCCTGTGAGAGATTGTGATGAACGGCCCCCCGCCAGTCGGAAACGAAGGTATCGTTGATATCTTCGTTTTAAGTAAAAATGAATCACTGGCTCCTGTGATCAGGGAGCACATGGAGCAGAATGGATACCAGGTAACCCTTTTCGATGACGACGGACACCTTCTTGAAGCCCTGAAAACCGGAAAACCCAACCTCATTATTTGTGATACAACAGATCACGCATTGCCTTTCTATGAGGTCTGCAGGCAGATCAAGGATGACCGGGATCTCTGGATAATTCCTGTCCTGATACTCACCCGGGCAGCCGATCTGTCGGATCTCCTGTTCGTGCTGGACAGCAATGCAGACAATTTCATCTCATTCCCCTATGATCTTCCCTATCTCCACTCCCTCATCGGAGGGATGCTCGAAACCCGGGTAGAGCGGCCGACTCCTGAACAGATCAAGACCCAGTTCAAGATCGAGCACAACGACCATGACTTTGTCATTACCGCTGATCGCAGGAAACTCCTTGAATTTCTCCTCTCCTCGTTTGAGATCGCCGTAAGCAGGCGCGATGAGATCGCACGGGCAAAAGACCAGATCAGGGCGCTCGACCAGTCGGTTAAAAAACTCGAATCCGATGCAGGAGAGAACAAGCGGGTCATTCGCGCCCAAAACGAGAAACTGGAGCAGAAAGATCAGGATCTGGACGCGTTTCGGGCAGAGATCAAGGAAAAAGAGCACCTGATCGGAGGAAAGGCCAGAGAGAATGAGTCCCTTAAATCCGAGACTGAAAAAATTTCTTCGCTCCTCTCGGATGCCCGGGACAATCTTCGCACACTGACCGAGGAAACCGAGGCTGATGCTGCCTCCTTCAAAGCGGAGATCAATACCCTGAACGGGAAGATAACAGATCTTTTGGGAGAGCTGGACACAAGGACCCGGGAAAATTCGGAAAGTAAGGAATCCCTCCGGCAGGCCCTGGAAAAGTATTCACTTGCCGAGAAGAGCCTCGCGGAAATCCGGATACAGAAAGAGCAGGCCGATGCGGCACTTGCAAATCTTACCCATGAACATACGGGAGTCCAGGAATCCTTAAGACAGGTCTTCGAACGATGTTCACTCTCAGAAAAGAACCTCACAGAACTCCGGATACAGAAAGAGCAGGCCGATACAGCTCTTGCGAATCTTACCCGTGAACATACGGGGGTCCGGGAATCCCTCCGGCAAGTTTCAGACAGATGTTCACTCGCCGAGAAAGATCTCGCAGAACTCCATACAGAGAAAGCACAGACCGATACAGCTCTTGCAGATCTCACGCGGGATTATGATGATGTGAACGTGGCCTATCGTGCAGAAAGGGAAAAATCTCTTGCAGCGGAAAAGGAAGCAACAACGATCATTGCTTCAAAAACAGACCGGGAAAATGAACTGACCCGGATTCTTGAGGAGCTGGAAAGCGTATCAAAACAGCAGAAATCCGATATTGCGGGATATGCCGATGCGCTTGCAGATGAGAAGGCCCGCAGTGCAAATCTTGAAGTCCAGATAACCAGTCTTGAGAAAGAGAAAGATCTTGGAGAATCCGAGCTGCGCACGAGGCTCGATGAGCTGCAGGAGCAGCTTGCCGATCTCCGGATTCAATACAGTGCGGCAACCGCCGTGATCGAAGAAAAAGAGACTGCCCTCAAATCACTGGATCTCAATTTCGCAGCACTGAACCTGGAGATGGACAAGATCCGGGAGAACGTCCATCGCCTCACTACGGAACTTGAGGATACAAGGTCTGCTCTCAACGACGAGAAACTCGACCGGTCAACCCGCGAGGATGAGATCCTTAAGCTGACTGCTGAAAAAGATCGGTTATCAGATCATGCCCGCTCTCTCTCAAAGACCATTGAAGAGATCCAGTCTTTGCTCATACGCGAGAAAGAAGAGCGCCGGCTGTCTGAGGACAGGCTTAATGACGTGATCGGCAAACAGGATGCCATGCTCCAGAATCTCCGCGGGGCTCATGAGGATGTGAAAAGCAACCTGGACCTGCACCGGTCCGATCTGGTGCAGATGAGATCCGATCTCGACCAGGCAGTGAGAGTAAGGTCTGAACTGGAGAAAGACCTTGCAACAGCCCGGGCCAGGATCCAGGTGCTCGAAGAGGAGAATCAGTCAGTATCGGCAGGACATGCGAGAAACGGGCAGCAGGTCCGTTCACTGGGAGATGAACTGGAGCAGATCAGGAGTGCGCTTGAGACAGAGAGGCGGTTGCGTCATGTTGCCGAAGAAAGCCTGAAGTCTGCTCTCGTGGCCCATGAACGGTCCAGCCAGGATCTCGGGCGCCTTATCAGCGAGCGGGGCAGCCTGGATACTGCCCTTGATGCCGAACACAGGTCCCGCCAGGAGACAGAGCGCTCAAAGGAAGCGATCCAGAAGGATCTGGAGGTAACCCGTGAAAAACTCGGGGCTGCACAACGGCAGCAGGAGATCCAGTCAGATAAGCAGAAAGCACAAATCCGGGATCTTTTCAATGAGATCGAGTCTGCACGCTCACGCCAGAAAACGCTGGAAGATCTTGTGGAGACGCTCCAGAGGGAAAAACAGGTTGCGGAAAATACCGCCTCGTCCCTTTCAGCAGAAATTGACCAGGCAAGGACGGCTCTTGCCGATGAATGGGAAGACCACATGACCGACCAGGAGCGGCTCCAGGTGGCAGATGATGAGAAAGAACGGGTAACAAAAAGGGCGATCATTGTAAAAGGCCCGGATCTCCCGATGGTTGTCAGGCCACCGTCTCCTCCGATGAATATCCCCCCGGCCCCTGAGCCGGACGCTTCTGTAATCACCAGGGTTGAAGACCTTTTTGAAGATGACGAGCCGGATGGAGCGGTTCAGAAAGATGATCCGCTGGCCGTTGAGAATCGGGAACCTGCTGAAAATACCCCGGACGAATCCCCCGGGGATCCCGTCACAACCGTGCCGGATTCCTATGGAGGGGACGATGACAGTTCAGGACAGGATGATCCCGAAACAGAAACAGATTCGCCGGAAGAGACCGATGAGCAGGATGAGATGATTCCCGATTCGTCACGGGAACACCGTATTCCATCCGGGTTTACATTCAACCGGGCACAATGGTTTGATCTCCTCCGCTGGTCACATCATTCCGGTGCACTCTCGCAGGAGCAAAGGATGCAGATCGTACGGATGGGCCGGCTCATCCAGAGAGGCAGGAAACTGACCGCGAAGCAGGAAGAACAGGTTATGGAAATGATTGCCCTTGCCCGGACACTCGGCTACAGCTTCTCGCAGTGAAGGGCCGGAACCCGGCCTTAATAAAACAATACCTCTTTTCGATTGGATCTGAAAATTCCCGCTGGTATCAGGTACAGGGAAGCCCGATTGCCTGCCGGGTGAGGGGGGGACGGTATGCGCCCGGCGGAATGGTGATCTCGAAGCGTGCACCATTCCCGGCATCCCCCGTTTCCCGTATCGTGATCCCGGTAATGGACAGGATCTCGCGGCTGAGGAACAGCCCGAGTCCCGTATGTTTTCCAACGCCCTGTTCGAAGATATGCTCTTTCTCCTCACCGGGTATGCCACTCCCGTTATCTTCCACAACTATTACAAGTCCGCGATCGGTTTCTCTCGTGGTAATGTGGATTTCCGAAACATGATTCCCATGACGCAGGGAGTTATCGATCAGGTTCTCAAACACCCGGGGAAGGAGAGGATCGGAATAGATTTCAGTATCCCTCGCATCAATGAAAATTTTCAGATCCGGAGAGTCAGAGGGGATTTTCCCGTAATCAAGTATAGAACGCAGGATGAACCATCTGGGTGAGAGCATTCCCAGGTCATGGTACGTATGAGCCGTCTCAAGGTGCCGGTAGATATCCCTGCCGGCATTCTCCACCTCATCGAGCTCGCGGATAACCCGTGGATCCTGTGTCATCTTCCGTGCGATCTTAAGCCTGCCCCGCAGGACCGTCAGACGGTTGGCGATGTCATGACGGGTCAGATCATTGAGGATGCAGATCTTCCGTTTTGTGAGATCCAGAGCCATCTCGGCCTGTTTGCGATCGGTAACGTCAGAAATAAAGCCGAGTGCTGCCGGGTGCCCGTCCCATTCGATAACAATCCCCCTGCTCCCGAGGCACCGGATTCCGCCACCCCGGGTCAGTACCCTGAAGATATCTTCCCGGTCTCCGGCAGTACCGCTGAATTGCTCCCGGACGCTGCGGATTACTTTCTCATGGTCATGGCAGTGAACAAAATCAGTAAATGTTCGCCCTTCCATCTCACCGGGTTCGTACCCCCCGGTAATTTCTCTGAAAGCGGGATTGGTAAAGACAATACGGTTGTCCTGGACAACGACAACTCCTTCACGGGCATTTTCAATAATCTCGCGGTAATGCTCTTTTTTCCGGTATAGTTTTACCCTCTCCAGGAGGGTTCTCTTCAGCTCGTCGAAGCAGAACAGTCTTTTTATGGCTTTTTTCTGCCCTGACATGTCCTCATGATCACGGATGTCACTGAGGGAGGTTCTCTCATCATCAGAAAATACAATGAACGGCAACCCTGGCACTGAAGCCTGGATCTTTTCAAGAAAGGGCAGTGCTCCCATATCCGGCAGCTGAAAATCTGACACGATGGCATCGTAGGGCATCTGTCCCAGCATTTCCAGGGCCGCATGTGCTGACGGGGCAGTGTCTACTGCAATGTCGCCTGACTCCTCGAGATTCAGCTTGCCTGATTCGAGCAGATCTGGTTTATCACCTACGTACAGCACATGGATCATGGGTCCGCCTCTCCAGATCAAAGGGTTGAGTCGATATCACTGAGCAGCTGCTTGATATCGATCCAGATGATCAACTCGTTGATCTCCTTGTCCTTGACCTTGATCTTACGCTTGATGATCCCGATGATGGAGGTCTCTTCCTTGCTCACGGAAGCCGAAGTATAATCCACATGGTTGCCCTCGAATGTGGACACTGACGTGACATCATCGACAAGGATGCCAATCTTTGACTTGGCGATCTTGTCATCGAGGACGATGATCCGGGACGCGTCGAGAGAGGTCATCGTCTCTTCGGTGATATTCAGCCGCTGCTTGAGGTCGATGATCATGGTGATCTCGCCTCTCAGGTCGATGATTCCCTTCACGTAGGAAGGAACGTTGGGGAGTTTGGTTATGGTCGTGTACTCCACAACTTCCTTCACATCGAACAGGTCAACGGCAAAGTGCTCGCTTCCCAGCACGAATTCCACAACCTGGATCGTATCAGTCTTTCTGTCAGATGAAACGGGATTTTTTGCCGTTGCAACAGGTTCATTTACCTTTGCTGTCATGGGCAACTACCTCCCGTTCAATCCACCTTGAATTTCTTGTTGGCTTCCATTGCGCCGATTGCAACATCGTTGACGGTCTGGATCATCAGCGTGATCTCGTCAATGGCTGCAGCAGACTCTTCCGTTGCCGCGGCTGCGTCCCCGGCCTCCTTGGCAGTCCGTTCTATCAGGTTCGCCACCTCGTGGACACTTGCCGTGATCTCCTCGGTGGTTGCAGCCTGTTCCTCAGTTGCTGCAGCAACTTCCGATGCACTGTTTGCCACGGTCTCGGCGGCTTTCTGGATTGTCCTGAATGCGTCAAGGGCCTGCTGTGACTCAGCGGCTCCTTTGCCGACAAGTTTCTTGGCTTCTGCCATGCCATCCGCTGCCTTCTTGGTGGCAAGGTTGAGCTGCGTGATCATCTCTTCGATCTTTTCCGCGCTTGAACGGGATTCCTGTGCAAGTGATTTGACTTCAGATGCAACCACGGCAAAACCCCGTCCGTGCTCTCCTGCCCTGGCAGCCTCGATCGCCGCATTGAGTGCCAGCAGGTTGGTCTGGCTGGCGAGATCGCGAATCAGGACGATGATCTTGCCGATGTCGGTCATCTGTTTCTCGATTTCCTTGATGACATCGTACGTCTTGCCGGATTCTAAGGTGATGTCCATCATGTCCTTGTTCACATTTTCTGCAAGGATTGCACCGCTCTTGGCCGACGCATTCGCATTGTTTGCCTGCGATGAGACGCTCTCCATGCTGGAGGTAATTTCCTCGACCGCTGCGCTCATGTCCTGCATTGCCTTGGACATCTGCTCGACACCCTCGGATGCTTTCTGGGCGTTCTCGGAGACCTCGCCGGCATTCTTTGCGATCTGGTTCACGCTTTTCGACGCGTCCTCGACACTCCTCGTTGCATTATCCGCAGTAGAGGTCAGGTTCAGCATCTGCTTGTTGACATCACCGATATTCTTCTGGAGGCTGGCGATGATCCCCCGGACTGAATCCCGGAGTTTGACCAGTAGATCAAAACCATCTTTCGTGTCAGCATCCGGTTCCGTAAGATTGTACCTGGGCGTCAGGTCCCCCTTTGCCATGATGGCATAGATCTTGGATAACTCCTCGACTTCTTTTGCCATGTAATTCTGGGCTTTGACCACTTTCGTGATCTCGTTATAGGTAACGTACACGTACTTGATCTCGCCCTTCTCGCCAAAGATGGGTATATTGGTCCGGATGACGATGTGAATGCCGGTTGGCGTATCGAACGTGCTCCGGCCTACGGTAGTCCTCCGCATGTTGACTGCATCCCCGACGCCCTCGCCACTGCTCTCGAGGTACTTGATCATGTTCTTGTCCTTGAAATCAGTGAACCGGATTCCAATCAGCCGGTCCTTGTTGTAGCCCACCAGTTTTGTAAACGCATCGTTCACCAGAAGGATGTTGAGATCTGCATCGACAACTGCCTGTGACAGCGGGTTCTTCTCAAACATATCCGTCATTTCTTTTAACTCAATCATTTTCTTCACCCCACGTTGATGATTTTCTCTTTGTATACTTCGTTCATGACCTGCCCGAGGCCAACATACATTGCGGAAAGACCGCAGATTATCCCTTCAACTCCGGCAATCTGGAGGATCGTGATATTGCCAAGGGAATTGCCTGCAATCAGGAGCAGGAACAGCAGGACAAGGAGGCCGAACACGACCTGTAACCCCCGCGAGAGCCGGAATGTGATGATCCACATCACGAACGAGAACAGGCACCATATCGCAAGGAATGCAACCAGTTCCTCTTTGGCAAACGATGTGGCAAAACCGAACTTGGGCATAACGATCAGTCCAACGAGCGAGAGCCAGAAAAACCCGTACGATATGAAGGCGAGCGTGCCGAACGTGTTGTTCTTCCTCCACTCCATGATACCTGCAATGACCTGGGCAATCCCACCGTAGAATATGCCCATTGCAAAGATCATGGAGCCTAACGCAAAGATCCCTGCATTGTGCAGGTTCAGCATCACCGTTGTCATACCGAAAGCGAGCAGCCCGAGCGGGGCCGGGTTTGCGGTGGTGTCAATAATCTTAATTTCTTTTTTTACTTCTCCGGATTCCATTGTCTTCACCAGCATCCCTGGATCTCATTCATCTGATCCATACCCGTTACCCTCAGCCAGCCGTACAGCAGCTGTGCCCTGCCGGCATCCGATGCCGTGCTCCTCACATGCATCGGAACATCCTTCCAGAGATTCCCGTTACTGCTCTGTTTGATATCCTGTGGTAACATCTCACTATCCCACCCTTCCATCATCTGGTCCGAAGGTGCGTAACGCAAAATATTCATCGAGTTTCACAGAAAGCTGGTTCAGGAGTACGATCTGGTCCTGAATCCCATCCCGGTCCTCTGCCGATGAGAGAGTTCTCCTTCCATCACATGTTATCTGCTTTGAGCCTGCTTCCATTATAATCACCTGATCGTGTTGCATGGACCTGGTTTGCCATGCTTTTTAATTTGACAAATCATCATGTGAAAGAAAATGCTGATAAATCCGTGTATATGCATGGCTAATCTGCAAGGCAGATTAGGAAGATATATATGGCATTTTATCGAAGGGTTATCAGGGCATTCTCATGGAGGAGTACCAGACCGAGATCGGACGAATCAAAGAGCTGCTGTCTTCCCACCCGGAAGGACTGAGCATTACGGATATAGCCGGTACTCTGCAGCTGAACCGGAACTCTGTGGCAAAATATATGGACATTCTCCAGATACAGGGTGCTGCGGACGGACGGAAGATGGGAACAGCTAAGATCTATTATCACTCCCAGCGTATACCGGCATTTTCCTTAAGGAAAGTCTGTTCCCGCCCCCTTCTCGTATGCAACCAGGATATGATTCCCACGGACGTGAACCAGGCATTCTTATCATATGCCGGAATTCCCTCAGAACAGGTACTCCAGAAGCCTTTTGAATCCGTTCCGGTCCGGTTTCTTGAAGGTGGCACATCCCAGCAGGTGCTGAAAAAAACCCTCAGGGGCATGGAACAACGGATCCGTGCGCAGGTACAGACAGGGACAAAAACCCTGCCATGCAGTCTCCTTCTCGTTCCCGTGGTTTTTGAGAACGGGAAACCCGGCATTTCCATAATCATTGAGGACACCGTCTCTTCCGCAGAAGATTCCCCCGCGGAATCCGCATCGGCCGGGCTCCTGGAGCTCCTGGATGACGAGATAGAATATATTGTCAGGTATACACCCGAAGGCATCATCCGCTATGCAAATGAACCGTACTGCCGGGCGGTCGGAAAGATGCGGGAAGAACTCATAGGCAGGCCTTTCAAACCCCTCGTGTCATCTGAAGATTCCCAGCGGATCAGGGCACATCTTGATCGCCTGAGCGTCCAGTACCCCGTGGGGGTCATCGAATACCGGGCGATTATGGCGAGCGGGGACCTACGGTACCTGCGCTGGCATGATCGCGCCCAGTTCAATTCCCGGGGCGAAGTAGCCGGCTACTCTTCCTGTGGCATTGATATAACGGATCTTGTCAATGCAGGGCAGAAGCTCAAAAAGACGCAGGAAACCCTTGAAGAGACCATAGTGAGCCGGACCGAGGATCTCCGGACCATCAACCGCCAGTTGTACGAGGAGATAGCAACCCGGGAAAAGATGGAGGAAGAACTGCTCCGCACGCAGTTTGCCATGGATCATGCTGCGGAAATGATCTTCTGGGTAAACCGGAATGCACGGATACAATATGCCAACACCACCGCCATCAAATCTCTCGGCTATACCGGTCCGGATATCCGCGATCTTCCCTTCGAGGAGATCATCCCGTTCTATTCACTCTCATCATGGGACGTGACCTGGGGCAACCTTAAAAATACGGGAATGGTCTCGACCGAAACCCTCATTGTAAAAACTGACGGGAGCCGCGTGCCTGCAGAAGTAACCCTCACCTATCTTGAATACCGGGGAAAAGAGTTCGTGTACTGTTTTTCCCGGGATCTCACGGAACGTACAAGGATGGAACGGGCACTTCAGGAAGCGAACAAGAAACTCAACATCTTCACCAGTATCGCACGGCACGATATCCAGAATAAAATTACCGTTCTTCTCGGGTACCTGGGACGGACAAAAAAAATGGTTACGGATCCCGTTGTTCTTGACTACATCGAGAAACAGGAAACAGCGGCAAAGGCCATACGAAACGAGGTCAACCTGACCCGGGAATTCAAGGATCTTGGTGCGAGTCCCCCCGAATGGCAGAATGTCCGGCAGGTTCTCGATACGATCATCCGGCAGCAGGATGCCACCACATCCAGGTTCACGGTCGATCTTCCTGATATCGAAATATATGCCGATGGCCAGCTGGATCATGTATTTGAACGCCTTTTCGAGACCTCATTACCTTCGGATAAAACGCCCCCGCATATCCGGATACATTCATTTCAGAAAGAACGCGATCTCATCGCGGTGATAGAGTACGAGAGTTCAGGCATCAGGCCGGAAGACAAGGAAGGAATTTTTGAGGTACAGGCTTCGAAAAACCGGGGCCTGTTTATGGCACGCGAGATCCTCTCCCTTACCGGAATCAAGCTTTCGGAGACCGGGGAGTATGGAAAGAATACCCGCTTTGAGATCGGGATTCCGGACACTTACTTCCGTTATTCTAAGTAATGACCGTTGATAAACCGTCAGATTAAAAACGTATGTATATATATACATTTCCGGTATACAAAATGATAATCAAAGGCAGATAATAAAGCATTATTATCGTCGCCCTGAACAGATAACAGGCGGGAAACTCCGGTAATAAAATGATTCACATACTCCTTGTCGACGATGACAGAGATATCCTGGATATCATGCGCCTTGATCTCGAGGATGTTCCGGCATTTGCCGTTGATACCTGCAGTGCATCTACCGAAGCGGTAGAACTGATCAGGCAGGGCAACTACGATGTGATCATTGCCGACTGGCGTATGCCGGTGCTGAACGGGACGGAACTGATAAAAAAAATACGCAGCAATGGCTGCAAATCGCTGGTCATTCTTTACTCCGGGCACAATGTCAGTTCCGACATCAGGACCGCCATCGACAGCGGGGCAGATTATTATCTTCACCGCGGCGGCGACCCTGAAACTGAATTTGCCCAGTTGCGGGAGATGATTGGTAAGGCCGGGATTATCCGGGATGGAAAAAAACCTGATTGATTCCGGGAACGCGACAGGATAAACCTGCATCCGGGAAACCCCGTTGCGATAAGGGGAGCGGGTCAACGAAGAGCAGGGAAATTCTCCAGCGCTTGTCATAACGTCGGCGTGGATTATTACGATACCGGGATCGCCTGCCACCGGATGAAACGAGATCCCCTCCACCACTTTTCCGGCCGCGACACCTTTTCCGGGCCATTTCCCGCCACACCGCACAGACCCGGTTCCTGGCGGGAGAGAACAGACCGGACCTTTTCAAGATCTCCTCAAACCGGTAATCGATGTCATACTATCTTAAGCAACAAAAAACCAAAACCTGATCAGGTGTGATGCAGATGGGTCGGACATACGCTATCGGAAAGGCAGGAATTATTCTTCTCGGATTGTTATTCTGCGGGGGACTCGTGACCGGTGCAGCGGCGGCAGGCGGGATCCAGACCGCGATGGGGGACACCGTCACCCTTTCCGGTTATTCCTATGGCAGCCCGAACGCCTACCTGTTCCTGACCGGCCCCAATCTCCCGGCAAACGGTGTCGCGCTGGACAATATCAACCGGCAGGCTGACCGGGGCGGTTTTACCATCGTGAGCGTGGACGGGAACAATCACTGGACCTACAAATGGAACACCGCAAACATCGGGGGGCGGCTCGATGCGGGTTCGTACATGATCTGGGTGGTAAACGGGCCCAATGATCGCTCCCGGCTGAACGAAGCGGAATACAGTACCATCCAGGTTACCATGGGAGTCCCGTCAATTTCCGTGGATACCCCCACGATCCCCGCTTCGCTCGAAGTCAATACGGAGCCCTATGGCGCCTCGGTTGTGCTCAATGGAAAATTTCTTGGCATCACACCCCTGATGAAAAGCGATCTGACGCCCGGGACCTTTACCCTGTCCCTGACAAAACGCGGGTACGAGAATATCACTACCCCGGTGCGGCTGGAAGCCGGGATGGTTACCACGGTCGATGCCCCCCTCGCACCGCAGGCAGTTGCCCCGGTAGCGAATCTTTCTCCTTCCGGTACCCTGCAGACAGCCCCGGTCACCACCGAAGAGACGTTACCGGCCACGCCGCCTGCCACGACTCCAAAGCGTGCAGCAGGACTGGTCCTGGTTCCTGTCAGCGCCCTTGGGATTGCAGTCATTCTCGGGATGCAGTGGCGAAAGCGCTGATCATCATCTAACGTCCGCGGGTACATTCCCGTGTACGGTCCGCAAACCCTGAACCATTCCCTGCAGATTAATAACGAAAAACTGATTAATGGAATAATACGATCCCGCATGACTGGAACACTGTTTGAGATCCTGATGGTCATTGCACTCGGTACATTTGGAGGAGCCTGTTTTGGCCTCCTTATCGGTTACGTTGCCCGGCTGCAGAACCCTGAATGGTTCCTGATGAGCCGACGGGAGAAATACCTCAACTGCACGCTCGTGCTGGTATGTTCAGCGCTCTGTATCGCAGAACTGGCATGGTATGTTCTGGGATAGTTCAAAAAAACCGGGCTTTCGTGAAGTGCCACTTATTTTTCCGATCATTTTCCGGATTCACCGGCGGACAGCCGGTCAGCACCGGGGCATCCTGCGGGAAATGAATAGATTAATCGGGAACGGGATGAATACAACTCATCAGCCCCCCTTTCATGGCGGTTATTTACCATGACCTATACCATATGCCTGATATCCCCGGAAGAGAAGGACCGGTTAACACAATGCTGTATGCCACGCGTCCGGTTCGAGATCAAGTCGGATATTTACGGGTGCTGTATCAAGCTCCTCTCGGATAACCATACCCTGAAGGATACCTGGCAGGAGAATTTTTACGCAATGTCCGAGGGCATCCGTTCCCACGGGCGGTTATTCGTGTTCAGCGACCCGTTGTATCCCGAAAATTCTCTCCTGCTGGATCCCTATTCAAAGACCGCGTTCCTCTTCAATTTCAGTTACTATGGCTGGATAAAATCCATTGCCCTTGGCCTTACCGGTGATATCCTCGAGGATGAACACGGGATCTCTTCCATTCACGGGGCCTGCGTGGATATCGGGGGCCGGGGACTCTGTATCGTCGGAACTTCCGGGGCCGGAAAGACCACCCAGACCTACGGGCTCCTCAATAACCCGTACAGCCGCGTCATTTCCGACGACTGGTTCTTCTCCCGGGTATACGGCCCGGATATTCTTGCCTACGGCTCCGAGAAGAATTTCTACATCCGTGAAGACCTTGCCGGCATCTGGAAAGAGTTTGACGGACTTGTCGGAAAGGACGAGTATGATGCTGACGGGAGGGCTGTTGCCAACCTCCGGTGGGTTGTCGGTAAAGGGAGGCAGCTCCCATTTACCACGCTGAAAACGCTCATCATCCTGAAGCGGGATCCTGCCGATCCCTGCACCAGCCGGAATCTCGATCCGGAAGAAGGACTTGTGCTGTTTACAAAAAACCGGTACTTCAACCCTCACCTTCTCGTGGATAACCAGAGGAAGAGCAATATCCGGAAGAGATGCATCACCGACCTGCTGGAGCGGACATGCGCATATCTCGTCAATACCACCGGAACCCCGCGGGAGACGCAGAGCCTGATCCGGTCACTGGTGGGATTGCAGGAATAATGTTCCCGGTTTAAAAAAAAGACCAGGTAATTCCCCTGCCACGGGGTATTGTTGAAAAAACCTGGCCGGGGATATGTTTTTACTCAAAAAAGCCGTCTTTTCAGTAGCCTGCCGCGTAATAATACCCGCCTGACTCGATAACCTCGAGCGGCACATCGAAGAGGTCGCCGATGATTGTTCCTGTCAGCATGGCGGTTTTGTTACCATCGTTCACGATCCTGCCCTCCTTCATCAGGATCACCCGGGAAATTTCCGGTATGATATCGTGAAGATTGTGGGTAATGAGGACGATACCTGTTCCCGACCGGGCGATCTTCTGCAGGATCCTGCGGAATGCGTGGAGGGAATGCAGGTCGAGGCTGTTGGTGGGTTCGTCAAGGATGAGGGTCTTTGGATCATGCACGAGAGCCCTTCCGATCAGGAACCGGCGGGCCTCACCGGAGGACATCTCGTTCATCAGCCGGTGCTCAAGGTGTCCTATCTCCAGGAATGCGCAGATCTCATCGGCTTTCGTTTCCATTGCAGGAGTGATCCGGTGGTTGAAAAGTCCCACGCTCGAGAAGAAGCCGGATAGGATCACTTCCCTGCCACTCATCCCGCGATGGAACGTGTACTGGAGATCATTTGAGACGATGCCAATCGTGGACCGCAGCTCAAAAACATCCCAGACATCCCTTCCCCGGATCCGGAATATCATCGGTTCATCGGGGATCACGGGGTACAACTCCCGGGTTACCGCCCTGACAAACGAGGATTTCCCGGCCCCGTTGGGCCCGAGAACTGCAATATTCTCGCCTTCGTGGATAACGACGGAGATACGGTCGAGGGCACGGGTGTTGTTCCGGAACACCGTGATGTTCTCGAATTCTATCAGGGGGATCGCTTGGAGTTCAGGATTCGGTTTCATCATCAGGATTCCGGGATACTTGTTCATGCACGCGGGTTATTGGAGCGTCACGTACTATAATGATGGCAACCCTTTTTTTGTTTCCGGAGGAATTTTGTAAAAAAAGGGCGTTCTAAAATAACAAGAGATTTCATCGCTGCCCGAAGCGGTGGTAAAAAGGCCCCGCTCCCACACAATCGTGGCATCCTCAGGATAGAGATCCTCATGCGGTTGGAAAAAACATTGAGACGATGGGGGTCGGGAGATGCTCCCCCGGGTTGCCTCCCCCTGTGGGGGAGAGAGGGGTCACCATCCCAGGCCAGTAAAAAAAACCCAAATCAGGATTCCCTATGAAAATCAGCGATTTCGTTAATATCCGAACGTGACCTTCCCGTTATTGCGATGACCTGTGCCGCCCCCGAATGGACGCTCCCGCGGCGCTTCAATTACCTGCTGATGTTAAAAAAACAGGTAATTGCCCCGCTGTGCCTCGTAGAGGCCCTGACGCGGGGAACCCTCGCAAATACCCACCTCTTTTTTTCCATTTTTTTTATCATTTCTGTGTGAACGCGTACCTCGAACCGATCAGGATTCCAATAAAAGGCCAAAAAGACAATGACACAGATTGAACCGGAACCGATGAAAGTTAACTGATGTCTCCCCGAAACCTACAACAGGCTCACGGTCACCACGAACCGGGACATTCCATTCTCCTGCGCAAACGCAAGAGTCCCCCCGGCCCGCTTACAGAGCCCCTCAAGGAAGTTCCAGGTCTTCTTCTTCTCCGGGACAGACTCCCCTGCACAATCCCCGGAAATGGTGATGAATGCCTCATATTTTTCCCGTTCCGTACTGATGATGATCCGGCGGGATCCGGTTCCGACAAGTTCTTCAAGGATATAGGTCAGGAGATCCGAGAAATGATCGCTGTCAACAACTGCGGGTATCGGGTGCTTGCCGGGCTTAAGGGTGAGATCGATCTCCTCGAGGAGGGGGCGGGCCCCGGCACGGGCAAGCAGCATCTGCACAAATGCTGCATCATCATCGGCCGAATCGAGCATATCATCGTCGGAGCACGCGGGTACTGACAGGCCGGTGACAAGGGCTTTTACCAGTCCTGCGATATCGCATTCGGAGAGCTCGCCCGGGGGACAGAACCCGCGCAGCATCGTGGTATAATCCGACAGGAGTCGGCCGGCCCGCTGGACCATCGTCGGATCAATGAGATGGGCGAGTTCATCCTTTTTGAATGCCCGGTCCAGCTTGGCGATCACCTGGCCGGCTTTGAGCGCCAGGTATATGGATACATTCTTCTGATTGTGGTGCTCATCGGCAAAGTCCTTGAAGGCTTCAAGGAGTTCATCGACAGCATCGCCATTAAACTGGGAATGCAACCGTTCTGCAATCTCGGGCTCTCCCAGCTCGTCCATCACGTACGAGAGGTAATAGAGGCGTCCGGCCATGATCGTGAAGATCTCGTTCACCTCGTCCATGCAGTCCTCGGCAAACGCTGCCGTCTCCTGAGCCCGTTCATCGTTCAGTTCGGCAATGTTCGAGAGGGCAAGTGCATCATTCCTGACAAGAGTGAGCATCCGTGCGGCATCCGCTGCCAGGATAACACGGCCGTGGCCGGGACAGAGCATGTGGATCCCACCGCCGGAAATGATGCCATTAATCACGAGCAGGGAATGGATAAGCGCTTCCTGGGACCACCCGCACAACCCGGCGATTCCGGGATTTGCTGCAAACAGGATATCCCCCACAAACAGCAGTTCCCCGATCCGGATACAGATGCTGTCCGGGCTGTGTCCCGGAGTATGGTAGATTTCAAGGCCGGGCCCCGGCCCGAATGAGATCCGCTCGCGGACAAGCCCCCCGTCCAGATCAGCGCCGATCCGGTCCTGGGTTACGGTCACTTCCGCGCCGTTCGCGAACGCAAGGGATACGGGAATGCCAGGAGACCCTGCCCGCTCCTTTGTCAGGAGACGGAAGCCCGTCTTCATGGACACCGGGGAGATCCCGAGCAGGTTTGCCTGTGTCAGTTTCCCGTCGCCCTGTTCAAGTGCCTCAGCCCCGATTTCCTGGACTGCAAAAACCACGCTTTCATGGTACGCAAAGGCCGGGAGGTGCTGGGCGCCGATGAAGTGATCGATATGGGCGTGGGTGAGGAAGACAAAGACCGGGCGGTCATTTTCGAGGCGGCATGCCTCAATGACCCTCATGAGCTGTTCTGCCTGGTCGGTGAGTCCGCCGGGATCGATGAGCAGGATCGCATCCGGAGTCTGGATGATATAAGAGTTGGAGGATATGGTATCGATCTTCCGGATCAGCGGGAAGATGGTAGCACCGGCTGCCCCCGCAACCGGTTGCCACTGCTGGGAGATGAGCTGGTCACTACCAGCCGGCAAGGGCCTCTCCCTCAGAAGGATAGATGGAGAAGATCGAGGTAAATCCGGCTAGTTTCAGGATCTTCAGAACTTCCGGGTTCAGGTTGGAGAGCCCGAACCGGTCATCCGGGTTCTTGAGTTTCTTTGCAGCGGCAAGAAGCACCCGCAGGCCGCCGCTGCTGATATAATTGACTCCGGAAAAATTCAATAGAATCTTCCGGTGCCCGAGATCGATCTCCCTGTTAATCGCCTGTTCAAGCGCCGGGGCCGTTGCGGTATCAACCCTGCCGGACACAGAAAGGACGGTACCTTTTTCTTGCGTTGCTGATGAAATATCCACGCTTATTCCCCTGTGATTTTATCTGATGATATTCTTGCTTTGAATGTCGGCGTTAAAAAAGATAATGCTATCCATGTGCGCTTCATGGAACCGGTGGAACAACGTGGAGACTATTAAGATAATTGGTGAATAATGCGTTATAGAAGTCTTCATGGCAACCGAGATCCTTTCATCGTTACTCGTCCTCCTCCAGCTCATCTGTGTCATTGTCGTAGTTGCGTACCTGGTTTCACGGAGACAATTTTTCAATGACGTTCTTGACGGTCACCCTGCCATCAAAATCCAGGTCCTCCTTATCCTGGTGTTTGGTGCCCTCTCTGTCTACGGGACCGTTGCGGGCGTGGAATTCATGGGAGCGTTCATCAACGTGCGTGACCTTGGCCCCATGGTTGCCGGTCTTATCGGGGGCCCGGTTGTCGGAGTCGGGGCGGGGCTCATCGGCGCTGCATACCGCATGAGCCTCGGGGGGTTCACCGTTTATGCCTGTTCGCTTGCAACGCTTCTCGCGGGACTCTTCGGCGGCCTGATCTGGCTTTTCAACAAGCGGAAATTTATCGGGTTAACCGGTGCCGTTATCTTTGCCGTGGCGATGGAAGCGCTCCACATGATCCTTGTCCTCCTCATGTGCCAGCCGTTCGAACAGGCCCTCGAGCTCGTAGAGACCATCGCAATCCCGATGATCCTTGCCAATGCCGCAGGAATGTTCGTTTTTGCACTCATCATCCAGAACATCCAGAACGAGCGGAAGATGCTGGCCGAGCGCGACGATCTGGTGCGGGAGATGGAGCGCAAGAACACCGAGCTTGCAATCGCCGCCGAAATCCAGCAGAGTTTCCTCCCGGACAAGATCACGCAGATCGAAGGGTTTGATATCGCCGCAATGAGTGTGATGGCAAAGGAAGTGGGGGGAGACTTTTTCGATCTGATCCCGCTTTCGGGCAGGCGACTGGGCATCATGATTGCAGATGTCTCCGGCAAAGGAATTCCGGCCGCCCTCTTCATGGCCCTTTCAAGGATCGTTGTCCGGGTCAATGCCACCTGGTACAATGCCCACCCTGCCGGGGCAATCCGCGATTCGAACACCATCATCACCGAGGATTCGAGGCAGGGGATGTTTGTCACGCTCTTTTACGGGATTCTCGATTCTGAAAAGCGAATCCTGACCTATGTCAATGCCGGGCACAATCCCCCGGTTATCCACCGGGCTGCCGGCGGGACATTCGAGGAACTCCCGGCAACCGGGATCGCCATCGGGGCAACGCTCGATGCCACGTACACGGCAGAGACCGTCCCGCTGGCACCGGGCGACGTGATGGTGATGTATACCGACGGGATCACGGAAGCGGAGAATGCCCGACAGGACATGTTTGGCGAGGACCGGTTCCGCGAAGTCATAGCCAGGTCCTCCGGGCTTACGGCAGATGAGATAACGAAGCAGATTCTGAGTGAAGTCAGGAATTTCTGCGGGAACCAGCCCCAGTCTGATGACATCACCCTGATGGTTATAAAGGCACGGTGACACCATGAGCAGTTCGTTTGTCCTCACGATCAAACCGGATCTGAACGAGATCCCTGCGATCTCGATCGCGCTCGATAGTGTGATGAAAAACCATTCCTTTGTCGAGGAGGAGATTCTCGATACACAACTCGCTGTCGAAGAAGCGATAACAAACGTGATCGTGCACGGGTACGAAGGTCGTGACGGCGAGATCGTTATCCGGTGTCGTGCAACAAAAGGGATCGTTGAGATCGAGATCGAGGATATGGCAATACCGTTTGATCCGCTCACGCTTCCCGAGCCGGACCTGACCGGCAGTGTAGATGACCGGCAGATCGGGGGCCTTGGGATCTTCCTGATCCGGCGGGTTATGGACGAGATCGTCTACCGGTATGAGAATAACAAAAATATCCTTGTTCTCGTCAAACGTAAAAAAGCGGATAGCTGAAGATCAGATCTCCCGTGCGATCTCCTGGATATAGGAGATCCCGATCCTGGCCTTTTTGAGCCGGGTGGAATCGAGCAGGTGGCGCATGTCGACAAACTGCCCTTCGCTGACAATCTTTTTTACCTGCGTGTTCAGGTCGAGGGACGGGTTGTAGGGAACGTTCCTGAAGACAACCCCGTGGTTGTGGAGGTACATCTGCCGGGCTGCTTCCTTGTTGAGCGGGTTTGCATAATACAGGGAGGAGAGATCTTCTTTCCGGAAGAAGGAAAGGTCACAGGTGAGATCAATTCCTACGCCAAAGCCAACGATTGTGTCACCTTTGTACGGGGATACCGTTTCGGAGGCCATCCATTCGTGAACATGGGCGGGAGACATGATCGAAGCCCCGTCTTTGGGAGCTGAACCGGCCAGAGGGGATTTTTTGATACCGGAACTGGCAAGGCCGACAAGAACTCCCCAGATGGCTACAGCAACGATGCCGTGGTAAGTCCTGACCCGGTCCCTGGCCGACGAAAAAATGATCCGGTAAATATCCGCGATTGAGATACCCCGTGCATCCGTGGTCTCCAGCGTGAAATACTCGTTGAAAGGACCGTCGAGCGTGATATTGTAACCGGTATAAACCGGCACGTCCCCCCCGGTATCCAGGGGGGTTAAGAAATCGGGAGTGTTGTTGCCATCGGTCGGGAGCCAGACCATTGAGCCGTGGAGGGTGATCATCTCGCCGAGGAGCTGCATGGCATCCGCTTTGTCTGCTCCGAGGGCGCCAAGACCAAGGGAGTACGTGACTTCCGAGAACTTCTTTTCCCTGACATCCTTCTCGGTGAACCGGGAGAACAGGACGTTTTCAAGATCGCCCATCACCCGGAGCACCGGGGGAGAAGTCATCCACCCGGGCTCAATGGTCAGGCTGACTCCCTGGTCCACGATTTTCTTGTAAAAGATCTCGTTGAAGAGCGAGGGGTTTTTGCGGTTTTTTGTGATATCGCTGACCGCTTCATCCGCCGTGGGGAACAGCTCAAAAACCGTGGTGAAGCCAGCCATCTCCAGCACTTTTTTCGGGTATTCCCCGACACCTGACAGGACGAACCGGCCGCTCCTCCGCTTCATCTCCCGCTTCAGACTGTTGAAGCTCCTTATCCCGCCGCTGCTCAGGTACGGCGAGCCGGCAAGGTCAAGGACAAGATCCCTGTCATCATCGTTCAGGGCTTCCCGGGCCCAGGCGTCCAGCTGCTGGGCACCGAAGGCATCGAGCCTCCCGGTTATAAAAAAGATGAGTACTCCCTCTTTTCTCTCGCTCCTCGCTTCCATGAATGTACATCTCCGTGTGAAGTATTACCGGTCCGGCATTTTTAAATATTGGGGTACGTATCCGGTTGAAAGAGGCGGGAATGAGCCCGTCCACGCATAAAAGAGCGGGATCCCGTACCGGAATACCCGGGCAGACATTCTAACCGGCGGGAAATGTCCAGTCAGGCCGGGACAAAGACCAGGAGCGGCTGACCGGTTTTATTATACAATTTCAGTGCCTCATCGGTAACCCGGAACTCGGTGGCAGCACCAAGATCCTTAAGGTAGAGCGTTTCAAGGGCCGTCACGCCCGGTTCCGGACACTGCCTGAGCGATGTGGCCGGGGGGGAGATCTGGATCGCATAATTGGTCGTGGAGTAGGTTGCAATGTAATCGTTGCAGCCGGCAAAACCAATAAGCCGTCCGTCCTTCCCGAACCGGGCCGTGATGTTCGGGCTTATTACCGGGTCCATTCCTCCGCTGGCATCTGCATACGTCTGGAGCTGCCAGCTTGTCCTTGTCATTGTCATGCCGGCCGATGCCTCTATTCCCGGGATGTTCACGATCACGACAAGAAAGACCAGGCAGCCAAGGAGAGCGATGCCGATATAAAGGTACAGCCCCGGCTTCTGCGACTCCCGGCACGGATTATTGGTATACTCATCATCCGCATCGTCCGGGATGTCAGGGTCGTACTCGCCGGTCATGTCCAGTATTTGGCTGCAAGCCGCATTAACTGTTTTTGCGAGGGCCTGCCGGTCATCCGCAAAAACCCGGGCGGTTGAGCTATCGTTTCAGATAACGGGGAGAGTTACGCCGGGCATCTCCCCTGCAGGCCGGGGAGAGTGTGTTCATCGGGGCTGCGGCCCGGTTCCAGCCGCTCTTTGTTTTCCTGCCGAAGCTGATTCAACGCGGGCTGCATGCTGACGTGGATCTTGTGATTGATGCGTTCGGGAAAAATGAGCATGTCAAGAAAGTGTTCTGGACCTTGTTCGTCGCGATGGCCGGGCTGGTGCTGACCCGGGTTGTGGACCCGGTAACGGCGCAGCAGGTAGTGGGGGTGATGACAGGGATGGGAGGATGAGCAGACTTGGAGGTTGGCAACCGGTATTTTTTAATATTTTTCTGGTGCGGAATTACTGTATCCTGAAGCCAGTTCTTATGCCGCTTTCTCTCTTAATGCGTCATTCAAGCATCCTATTAAAACAATAGAGCCTAATTCTTGATAATATTTAAGAAGAATTTACCATTTAACAAGAGTCATAAGCCAATCTTGTTAATCGATTTTTAAAATTATTTTCATCATTACAAAATTTTTGAAATTCTTTTGTTTCTTCTGGAGATAACGAATAACGAGGATTTAAAAAAAATCTGCTTTGATCGGTCGAAAAAAGAATCAGTCCATACACATATTTTGGAAAATTTGTAGAAAAGAGGTATTCAAATATTTTTTCAGGGGCACACAAAATTCCGAAAGGAGTCATTAAATTTTCAACATTAATTACCAAAACTATACAATTTTCATCAGATCCAATATTCTTAAACTGTTTTCTGATTTTATCACAAATTGTATCTCGGATAATTGCCATCACATTAAAAAAACCAAATTCATTTCCGAATCTTGTACAATTTTCTGGATTTTCAGTTATTTGTTCTTCATATTTGCGAGAAAGGAGTGGTGTTGTTACTTCGATAAAGATTTCACTGGATGAAAAATTGATTTTAAAATCCAGATTTGTTGCTCCTGCTCCAACGGGAATGTTGATGAATGGAGACCAGCCGAACCGAATAAGTTCGTTATAAAATTGGATTTCCGTATAATAATTAATGAAATCAAGATTGATTTTTTTACCAAAACCTTCAGTTCGGTATTCTTCATAGCATGATAACCATTTTTCAAGATTTTCCAGTTTCCTGGTAAATTGTCTTTGTGGAGGAATTCCGTAAATAATAAATCCCGAATTGTCGGGGTTATTCTGTTCTTTAAATGAACCAAAAAGGACTCCTGCCAAAGTGATTTCAGAAAGGTGTTCTCTCAAATCATCTAGATTAGGCAATTGATATACACATCGAGGATGAGCCTGTATGAGAGTAGATAACGACAATATAAAATCATGATCAAAACTTTGTAATTGATATCTACACCGAGTCAACGATTCAAATAATCGAAGATTTCCTTCGATGATGAATTTAATATTGGGATATTTTTCAAGTTCCCCCTTAATTTTTTTCTGTATATCAGAGGGTATTGTCATTTTTCTGATCTTCCTATCTCAATGGTAAGTTTGTCACAATAAGTAAGAATCTATCGGATATTGCGATCGATGCATTCGGGAAGAACGAGCAGGTGAAGAAAGTGTTCTGGACCCTGTTCGTCGCGATGGCCGGGCTGGTACTGGCCCGGGTCGTGGACCCGGTGACTACGCAGCAGGTTGTGGGGGTGATGATGGGGATGGGGGTACCTTAAATTTTGGAATAATTTTCTCTATAAATTCTTGATAAGTGTGAAAAAAATGGTATTGAATTTCTTTTTTCTCAAATCCAAAAGCAGCGTTTACTTTGTCGATTATCGGATTAAGACATAGGACAATATTTGGGGTCCGACCTTCACCGCACATTATCAAATCATCGGCAAAATCCCCAACACTCCAAATTGCATTTCGACCATTAAGATTGGTCATAAGGTATACCTCAAAACCGCACGCGGCTACTTCGAATCCATAAGGAATTGCTTTTTCAAGCCATGCATATAGGAATCGAAGCCTTTCAGAAGGAATTCCCATTTTCTGTAATTCCTGTATTACAAGTAGAGATGCAATTCGGTATCCAGTAAGATTCTCATTTTTTAATTTTGGAGGTGTTTCTGGACCAATTTTTTCCTTTATCATCTTGATCTGTTTTTTGAAAAGTTTCTCTATTGATTCACCTGCTGGACCCGCAAGGAGAGGACGTAATTGAACAATAACTGAATTCTCATCAATTAATTCTCGTAATCTCTGAAGACAAAGCATTTCATCATCTTCACACATCACCCATTTCAGCCATAAATACGGAAATGCTTCAGGTTTTTTCCTGAAATACTCTGTAGATAGTTTAGGATTAACTCTGTCATCGAGTAAAATTGCGATTTTTACTTCAGCGCTTGACAGTTCCAGCAAACGAAGGTCTTGGGATACCTGGGATGGTGAAAAAAACAATTCAAAGACTACCCGACGTCCGGTAAATGAAAATAGAATAAGATCATTTCGTCCACCTAGAACACCAGATACTTCTGAAACAGGATAACTTTCAGGATAAATTTTTGATAATAATTCCTTCAATCGAGTTTCAACAAGGGCGTGTAATTCCTTTTTCCTTTTTATTTTTTGAATGGATGTGATGTACTTGCCAATATCTTTACAATCCAAATTTTCACCCCCAGGATTACTATGTTCATTTTATTGATTATTGAGATTAAAAAAAGGGTGGTCGGGTAAGTGAAGAACCAATGAGAAAATAAGCCCTATACGGGCTCCTTTTCCCATTTCCTTTCCGGGACCTCTACCGGAAAACCCCGATAATCCGCCATTTTCAGTTCCTGTGGAGAATACGCCCAATTCTTGCCCCGTTTGCCAAAATGAGACTGAAATGCACCTCGTAGAAGGGCCAATAATGGGCTTTCAAGCGACTCCAGTTTTGAGACATATTTTACCCAATCCGGAGCCGGAAAGGCCGCTGGAACGCGAATATGAAGGTTGTTTTTCTTGGAGAGGTTCGAAAAAAACCGGTCATTTTCAGACGAGCGGCCCCTGTCACTTCCCGACAGGCACCGGTTGCATCGCGGTTCCGGAAAAATGAATGCTCTGCCTGAATAACTCATCCGGGCTGCATCAGGAACGGAATTCCGGCCCCGGGGGGTCCTGCCTTTTTCCTGATAGTATCATCAGAATATGTCCCCCATTGACTCCCGATCGTCACTCTTGATGGAGGATACTTCGTGCGCTTATATCAAAGTATGGGGAGATATTCACCGGGCTGGATGAAAACCCCTGCCGGAAAACAGAATTTACCGGAAATCGCGTTATTATCCCGGCGCTATTGAGCAGCACTTCCAGCAGGTAGAGGTTCTGACTATTGTCGTCCGTGATCAGGATCTTCATGCCCGTTCCCTCCTTTGAACGTTTCCCATCCTGTACCATACTGCGTCTCCCTTTCCCGGATTTATGGTGATAATCCCGGGGCATCGACAAGAGGGTAACGAGATCGGTCTCTTTTTATCCGGATGCAGGTGCCTGTTCGCGGTTTTGTCCCAAGGGAACTGCCGGGGGCACGGAATCCTGATATAGCCTGATAATTTCTCTGGCAGAATCACGGCACCGGACCCGGCTCAGCCGTACATAACCTTCCTCCGTAATCGTATAAAGTTTCCTGAATTTTAAGATAGGTTTAATTACTATAATCCTTAAAAACCGTGATGTGGAACCCGTTCACGAACGGAAGTCACTATCTCCACCGAACGAATGCAGACACGCCCATGACACATCCGCTACGAATCCTGATAGCTGACGATCTTGCCACGAACCTCTACCTCCTGGAGTCCCTCCTGAAAGGAAACGGTTTTGAAGTGACTGCTGTAAAGAACGGTGCGGAAGCTCTTGCTGCTGCAAAGAAATTACCGCCGGATCTTATCATCACCGATATCCTGATGCCGGTGATGGACGGGTTTGAGCTCTGCCGGCAGTGGAGGAAAGATGATCTGTTGAAGCAGATCCCGTTTATATTTTATACTGCTACCTATACTGATCCCAAGGACGAGCAGCTTGCCATGACCCTTGGGGCAGACCGGTTTGTCACCAAACCCCAAAAGCCTGATATCCTCGTTCAGATCGCCCGCGAAGTTCTCGAAGAATCGAACCGGAAAGCAACATTATCGCCGCCACATCCTCCGGGTGATGAGACAGAAGAACTCCGGCAGTATAGCGAAGTGCTCTTCCGCAAACTGGAAAGGAAAGTAATGCAGCTCGAGACTGAAATTACCGAGCGCAGGCAGGCCGAAATGGAACTGCGCCAGTCCGAGACCCGGTACCGGAAACTGTACGAGAGCATGATGGATGCATTCATACGGGTCAACATGATGGGGCAGATTCAGGAGTACAACCATTCGTTCAGGGAGATGCTTGGATATTCCGAAGGGGAACTGGCCCGGCTGACCTACCAGGATCTGACACCGGAAAAATGGCATGCTTTTGACCGTGTCATCATTGAAACGCAGATCCTGCCACGCGGGTATTCTTCAGTGTACGAGAAAGAGTACCGGAAAAAAGACGGGACAGTCTTTTCGGTAGAGTTACGGGTGTCACTTATCCGTGACGATGCCGGACAACCATCAGGAATGCTGGCGATCGTCCGGGACATTACGGAGCGGAAACGGGCCGAGGAGAAAAACCAGCTCACGAACCGCAAACTCGCCCTCATGAACGATGTGACCTACCAGGATATCCAGAATAAAGTGACCGGACTCCGGGGATACGTCGAGCTCAGCAGAGAACAGGTACAGGAACCGGAACAGATACAGATTATTGAAAAAGAAAGTACTATCCTGAAATCGATCCACGACCTGATAAGTAATACCAAGGAATACCAGCAGATGGGAGTGGACCAGTCCCGCTGGATTCCCCTGGAACGTGCAACCCGGATCCAGTTGTCCCGCATAAGCCAGAAGCATGATGGCATAGCTCTGGTAAATGATTTGCACGGACTGGAGATCTATTCCGATCCTCTGATCGACCGGGTTTTTTACAACCTCATCCATAATGCCATAAAACATGGCAGGAAACTTTCCCGCATCTCCTTTTACTGCCGGGAAACACCGGATGGAATAGTGTTGATCTGCGAGGATGACGGAACCGGCATCCCTTATGACCGGAAATCCTGCATTTTTGACCGTGTCGTCGGGGGAGAGGGAAAATTCGGGCTGTTCTTTGTCCGGGAATTTCTCACATTGTCCGGTATGACCATTCAGGAGACGGGAACACCCGGCAAAGGTGCCCGGTTCGAGATCACGATACCTTCTGCAATGTACCGTTTCCCGGAAAACGCGAGCGATGTTTCAGGATAATACCCCCCATGAGGGCAGATAATCTTATATCGGTTTAAAAGAATTCACCCATACCTATGAAACTCCAGTCGCGGGTTCTGGTTCTCTACCTCTGCATTGCAGTGCTTGTTCTGGTGCTTATTGGCGGAGTTCTTCCTGCGTCGCTGCAAAAACAGAACCTGGAATCCATTACCGGAGATTCCATCAGCCAGCTCAGGCATATCGATTTTGCCCTCTCCAACTTCATCGGGGAAGCGAAATACGATGTCCTTGAACTGTCGCTGAATGATAATGTCCAGGTACGGGACGATTCGCATTTCACCAGTTTCCTGAATGCGTCTGAGGAAACATTCCGGTATTCCTACACTCCCGAGGAACGGGAGATCATCGATATCTTCAAAGATTACCAGACAACCCACCCGTATGTCAGTTCGGTATACATGGGACGGGAGAACGGGGCTTTTGTCAGGTCGTACCCCCGGAGACCCACGAAGTATGACCCCCGTGATCGACCGTGGTATATCCTGGCAAAGGATCACCCGGGCACCGTCTCCGTAACCGATCCCTACAAAGCAGTTACAACTGACGACGTGAACATAGGGATCGGGACCCCGCTTCTTGACCGGAACGGAACGATGATCGGGGTTGTCGGTGCTGATATCACGCTTGTCAACCTGACAAGTTATATCACCACGGTTGGCAGCGTGGATGGCGGGGAGATGATCCTCGTGGACCCGAATGGAACGATTCTTGCAAGCCGCGATTCTTCCCTTCTCTATAGCAATATCAGCCAGATACTCGGGGACCAGACCCCGGTCTTTCTCACCACGAAGGAAGGCGTGCTGGTCCTCAACGGGACGTACCTGATGTATTATACATCCCCGGAACTGGGGTGGAAGATCGGAACCTTTGTCCCGTTCAGTACCATTGATCAGAAGATCAACGATTCCATTCAGCGGATCCTCCTCTTTGTTCTCGTGGCCCTCGTGCTACTCAGTGCCATTACCATCATCGCCCTCAACTACACGGTGATCCGGCCGCTGACAAACCTGACCGAAGTGAGCCGGAAGATCACCGAGACCGGGGACCTTGACCAGAACATCGAAACCGGGGGTGCCGGGGAGATCGGGAGTCTTGCCCGCTCGTTCAAGGCGATGGTCGGGAAGATCCATACCGAAGAGCAGGGGCGGATACAGGCCCTTGCCGAGCTTGAGGCGTACCGCGATCACCTGGAGGAGATTGTTGCCGAACGCACCCGTGAACTCGCCAGCGCAAAAGAGGCAGCCGAATCTGCTGACCGGCTTAAGTCCGCGTTCCTGGCAACCATGTCGCATGAGCTCCGTACGCCGCTCAACTCCATCATCGGGTTCTCGGGCATTCTCCTCCAGGAACTGGCCGGGCCCCTGAACGATGAACAGAAAAAACAGCTCGGCATGGTCTCTGACAGTTCCGAGCACCTGCTGGCCCTGATCAACGATGTTCTGGACCTCTCGAAGATAGAGGCCGGGCAGCTTCGGATTGCACACGATCCATCCGATATACGGCCGGTACTCGACAAAGTCGCCCGCACGGTACGGCCACTGGCCGAAGCCAGGGGTCTTGCTCTCGAACTGGAGGTTGCCCCCGACGTCGGGATTGTCAGGGCCGACAGCCGGAGGGTCGAGCAGGTTCTTCTCAACCTCCTCTCCAATGCCATCAAGTTCACCGAAAAGGGGCATATCAGGATCGCCTGTTCTCTCCAGGGGAATGCAGTCCTCGTCAGCGTCACGGATACCGGTATCGGGATAAAACCCGGGGATCTGGACAAGCTGTTCCGGCCGTTCACGCAGATCGAGACCGGCCTGGCCCGGCAGTACGAAGGTACCGGGCTCGGGCTCTCGATCTCGAAGCGACTCGTGACCCTTATGGGGGGTACCATCCGGGTGGAGAGCGAACCGGGAAAAGGCAGCACGTTCAGTTTCACCGTGCCGGTAGTGTACGAGGAGCAGGGGAATCCATGATACATACCCGGGTGATCTGAATGCGATATATCCGGCAGTTCGCTGTTTTCCTGGTACTGTTGGTAATGTGCGGATTCCTGGTGTATTCCGTCTATACCGACATCGAGTCAAAAACCATCGCACAGGTGAACAACGAACAGGTAGTTCATGCCGGCCAGGCTGCGGCAGGATTTGAAAGTTTTTTCACCGCGTATAATAATTCCCTCACGTTTCTTGCAGGAAATGATCATATCGTAACCCTGGATCCCGATGGCAGGGAACTGATGCGGGATTTTTTTGTCAGCCACAATGGCGAGATATCGTCCATAACAAGGGTGGACGAGAACGGAATCATTACCTATACGTATCCCGTTGAAACCTCCACTGGCGCAAATATATCCACCCAGTCCCATGTCCGCCAGCTGATGAGCACCCATGCGGTGGTGATCAGCGACGTCTTCACCTCGGTCCAGGGATTCAGGACGATAGCTTTTCATATGCCGGTCTTTGACGAAGGCCGGTTCAAAGGCAGTATTGCAATACTGATCCCGTTTGACACCCTTGCAAAAGAGAACCTGGGCAACATCAGGATTCTGGATTCCGGATATGCCTGGACGATCAGCCGTGAGGGAGTCGTCCTCTATTCCCCCTATCCCCAACTGATCGGCAAATCCGTCTTTGAAGTCTTCAATAATTCCCCTTCAGTCACTGCGATGGCACAGGAGGCGATGAAGGGATCAAGTGGAGTCACGGCCATTACCGTCAACACGGATCCTGCCCGGAATATCTCCGGTCAGAAATTCCAGGCAATCTACCTGCCGGTAAACCTTGGTACCACATCCTGGTCCATCATTGTCTCCACGCCGGAAAATGAAATTCTGGGCACGATACAGGGATTCCGGAACAATCTCCTCATCGTCTCTGCACTCCTGATCATCTCACTCCTGTTCTTCACGTATTACCTGGCCCGGGCCCGGGGGATCGTAAAGGAAGAAGAGATCCGCAGGAAGGCGGAAGATGAACTGCGGGAAAGCGAGGAGTTCAACCGCAGCCTTGTGGAGAACCTGCCCGATATCATCGCCATCTATGACAGGGGAGGAATTATCAGATTCGCAAACCAGGCCGGACTGAACATACTAAGGTCCTCTGAATCAAAAGTCATTGGAGAGCCCATCCTTTCCTTTGTCGCGGATTACCAGCAGGGCGAAGTGGAACAGAAGATGAGAGCGCGACTGTCCGGTGCCCGGTTCCCTCCCTATGAGGTAGATATCCGGGTCAGCGGCAAAAAGATCATCACTGCGATTCTCCAGGCAGTCCCCATCCGTTACAAGAATGAGCCGGTCGTGCTGGTCCTGATGACGGACATAACCGATCGCAAACAGGCCGAGCAGAAAATTCTTGAAGCCCATGCAGGTCTTGAGAAGAAGGTGCTTGAGCGGACCCGCGAACTGGCCCTGGCAAAAGAATCTGCAGAGTCTGCCGACCGGCTCAAGTCTGCGTTCCTTGCCACCATGTCCCACGAGCTGCGCACCCCGCTCAACTCCATCATCGGGTTCTCGGGGATCCTCTTACAGGAGCTGGCCGGGCCCCTGAATGAAGAGCAGCAGAAGCAACTCGGCATGGTCTCCGACAGCGCTGAGCACCTGCTCGCCCTGATCAACGACGTGCTGGATCTTTCGAAGATCGAGGCCGGAGAGCTCAGGATCGCAAACGAACCATTCGATCTCAGGCCCCTGATCGAAAAAGTTGTCCGCACGGTCCGGCCTATGGCTGAAGCGAAAGGTCTCGGGCTGGAGATTGTGATTGCCCCCGAAGTAAGGGCAGTCAGGGCCGACAGCCGGAGGGTCGAGCAGGTCCTCCTCAATCTCCTCAGCAATGCTATCAAGTTCACGGAGCACGGACAGATCAGGATCGCCTGTGCGGTCCAGGGAGATGAAGCAAGAATCAGCGTGACGGATACGGGTATCGGGATAAAATCTGAGGATCTGGATAAGCTGTTCCGGCCATTCACCCAGGTCGAGACCGGCCTGACCCGGCAATACGAAGGAACCGGTCTCGGGCTCGCGATCTCAAAGAAACTCGTCACGCTTATGGGGGGCACTATCCGGGTGGACAGTGAACCAGGCATAGGAAGCACGTTCAGTTTCACCGTGCCGGTGGACAGGAGTATATCATGAAGATAAAAATTCTCTACATCGAGGACAATGACCAGAACTTCTACCTGGTCAGCTTTATCATGAGCGCGAAAGGATATGAAGTGAAACGGGCACACGACGGCAGGGAGGGCATTGATCTTGCCATACAGGAGAAACCGGATCTCATCCTGCTCGATATCCAGCTGCCGATCATGGACGGGTATGCGACCGCACGCGAGCTGAGGAAAATTCCCGGCGTGAGTACAACACCGATCGTCGCGCTCACGTCCTATGCAATGGCAGGGGATCGCGAAAAAGCCCTTGAAGCAGGATGCACCGGCTACATCGAGAAGCCGATCAACCCGAAGACCTTCACGGAGCAGATCCAGCAGTTCCTTCCCTCCGTTGATTCAACAGGAGCTGGTAAATGACAAAGATCCTGATCGCTGACGATATTGCCTCAAACCTCTACCTGCTGGAATCAATCCTGAAAGGAAACGGCTATTTCGTGATCTCTGCCAGGAACGGTGCCGAAGCTCTTGCCGCGGCAAAAAAAGATCCGCCGGATCTTATCATCACCGATATCCTGATGCCGGTGATGGACGGGTTCGAGCTCTGCCGGCAGTGGAAGGCCGATGAGCGGTTGCGGACCATCCCGTTCATCTTCTATACGGCCACCTATACCGATCCCAAGGATGAACAGTTTGCCCGCAGTCTCGGGGCTGAGCGATTCCTCGTCAAACCCTTAAAGCCTGAAATCTTCGCAAAGGTGGTACGGGATGTGCTTGAAGAGGCACACAGCAGGATCGGGACCGTTCCTGTACAGGTCCAAGGTGACGAGAAGAAGATCCTGCAGGAATACAACGAAGTGCTGTTCCGTAAGCTCGAGAAGAAGGTTATGCAGCTTGAATCCGAGATCGCCGAGCGGAAAGCGGCACAGGAACAGCGGGAAGCGGTTATCAGGGAGCTCGAGGTGAAAAATGCTGAACTGGCACGGTTTACTCACACGGTATCCCATGAACTCAGGACCCCGCTCATCACAATCCAGGGATTTGCCGGGCTGGTGGATAAGGAAGTATCCAAAATGGGGGATTACCCGGACCTGAAAAACCATGTCCGCCGTATCGCTGCTGCCATTAATACGATGGATGCACTGATGGCCGATCTCCTCCGGCTCTCCCGTGCAGGGATAACTATCAGCTCTCCGGAACCGGTCGGGTTTGGTATCATCGCCCGTGAAGCAGGAGACATTCTGGCCCAGCCGCTTGAGAACCGGGGTGTAAGGCTTGAGATTGCACCCGATCTTCCGGAGGTAAATGTTGATCGTACCCGTATCAGGGAGGTTATGGTGAATCTCATTGATAATTCCATAAAGTTCCTTGGGGACCAGAAGTACCCGATCATCCGGATTGGTATGGACCCGGGAGGGAAAAGACCGGTCTTTTTCGTGCAGGACAATGGCATAGGAATCGAACCCCGGTATCTTGACCGGATCTTCAACCTGTTCGAAAAACTTGACTCAGAATCACCGGGAACCGGGGTAGGCTTATCGATTGTCAAACGAATCATCGAGGCCCATGGAGGTAAGATCTGGGCAGAGTCGGAAGGGCCACAAAAAGGCGCGACGATCCGGTTCACACTCCCCCTGCCTGCCGATAAGTGGGAACGCAGATAATAATAACAACTTTTTATATTCTGGTTATTGGCAGGCTGATGCTTTCGGGGCCATACGAACTCCCGGAAAAAGGTACCTGAAAAATGCCGGATCTGCACCGGCTCGTGTGGTGGATGCTGGTCCGGCAGGACAGCGTGTATAGATTCTACCGTCAAGGGAGGGTCAGGCCGGGTGTAACTCCCTTCGGCAGTATTCATTTTTACGTACGGTCAGTAAAACGGTATACCCCTTTTGGCACAACAATCTCGAACCGTACACCTTTGCCGGGCTCCCCATTCTCGGTAATCGTGATACCGGTAATCTGAAGGATCTCCCGGGACAGGAAGAGACCAAGACCGGTATGCCTGCCAAACCCTTTCCTGAATAACTCCTTTTTATCATCAGCGCTGATCCCGTTGCCATCATCCTCATACAGGATCCGGAGATCCTCTTTTCCTTCACTCGCGATTACGCGGATCGTTGTCATCTTCTCCCCGCCATAGCCCAGGGAGTTGTCGATGAGGTTGTAAAACACTTTTTCAAGCAGGGGATCGGCAAATACCTCAAGAGATGGGCACCGGGTCTCAAGTGCGATATTCCGCATCGGGTGTGCAGTTCCTGCATCCCGGACAAGCACACTCACATTCTGCCATACCGGGGATTTCACACCGAGATCCTCGTAATCCTTGGTGAACGCGATCTGGCGGGTAATGGCATCGGCAATTTTCTGTTCCTTGGTAAAGAAACCCTTAAGTTCAGCAGGTTTGTCGATGGCATCTTCACTAAGCGATATATAGGCATTCAATGCCATCAGCTGGTTTCTGATGTCGTGCCGGGTGATACTGGAGAGCAGGTTCAGTTTGTTGTTCATCTGCCGCAGGGCCTCTTCTGCCTGCCTGCGGTTCTGGATATCGTAGCAGGATCCGATATACCCGGCAAATTTCCCTTCCTCCATATAGAATGGTTTCCCGCTGTCATTGAGCCAGTGATAGGTACCATCATGATACCGGAGCCGGTATTCCATCTCGAAGGGTGTTCTTGCATGGAAATGATCGAGATACGTTTTCACACACCGTTCGAGATCGTCAGGGTGGACACCTTCTGCCCACCCGTCACCAAGTTCCTGTTCAATACTCCGGCCGGTAAATGCAAGCCAGTCCCGGTTGAAATAATCGCACTTGCCATTCAGATCCGCCCGCCAGATCGGGTTGGGGAAATCATCGAGGATCTTCAGGTAGAAGTCACGCGCCATCCTGATATCGTCATCTGCCCGTTTACGTTCGGTGATGTTCTCAAAGACCGCCACAAAATAACCCTTGCTTGGGCTGAAGACCGAGACCTTCAGCCACATCTTCAGCGGTTTGAAGTCGATATCGAATGTCTCCGGTGTACCCGTTGATGCCACACGCCCGTACGTATCAAAGAGCTCCGGGGCTAACTCACGGATACCGGGTATCGCTTCAAGAACACGCTTCCCTTTGATGTCCTGAAGGCCGGTCAGCTGTCCGAACTTCCGGTTAACATCGATGTACTCCCAGTCCGCCGGTCTCCCCTCCGCGTCATAGATCATCCGGCAGTACGCAAACCCTTCCAGCATATTATCAAAGAGCGTCCGGTACTTTTCCTCGTTCGACCGCAGGGCATCTTCTGCCCGCGTACGCTCGATGATATGTCCCATCCGCTCGGCAACGGCATGTATCAGGTGCCGCTCCTCTTCTATAAACGGCCCTTTATGGATTGCCGGCCGTTCCTCCAGGTAACAGACTTCCACACGTCCCACAGGCGTGCCGTTCACCAGGATTTCGCGCACCAGCATCCAGGGTGTTTCCCGGAACCGGACTGTCTGGAATGTCTGTCCATCAAGCACGATGCGAGCTTCAGCATTTTCGGGGAACTGCATGGCCGGGGAGAGGAAGGTTACCGTTTTTGCCAGGATCTCGCTCGTGGAAATTTCCGGCTGTTCCAGCAGGGCCGAGATACTATACAGGCAGTTCAGTTCCTTGAACCGCTCGTTCAGCGCATACTCGTCCTGCCTGATCTTCCGCAGGAGAAGATCGTATGGTTGTGTAAGGGCAATGACAACGAATGCCCGGTAGAAGAAGTAGACTGACAGGAGCCGGAAAAGGTGGCCGAGCATGTTCATGAACCCGTACACGCTGACGTAGGAGGTGAAGGCCAGTTCGCCAAAAATCAGGAATGCCTGTGCGGCGATGAGGTAGTGCCATACCGTGGGATCGAAATGCTCGCGCCTCCGGTACAGGATGATGATGGTTGCAATCAGGATCGCGGAGATGACATACTCGCTTGCAATCTTGAACGGGGTGAGCCCGGTGCTCTCGATAAAGCACTGCGGGAAGTTCTGCCAGACAAAGATGCTAAGAAAGATCAACACGCAGGCGGCAGTGCAGGCCGATACGATGATCCCGGTATCATATTTCCGGTCCCTGGTGATTGTTCTGCCAATGAAAAGGGTTGCAACAAGGAAGGTTATGCTCTGGAAGTACCGCCCTGCAATCCAGAGCTGGGTGGGGAGATCTGAATTATTTCCGGGAAATATCCCCATCCCCTTATACGCAAGGGTATGCACGAGATCGATGCTCCCGATGAAGAGAAACGAGATTCCCACGATCAGGAAAAACGCATCATCGATATCACGCCGGGTATTCCAGACTATGATAAAAATTGAGAACGCAACAGCAATACCGGCAAGTTCAACGATCCCATGAAAGAGAATATAATTCTGGAGACTGATGAGATACAAACCGATCAGGATTGCTGCGGCGATTGCCCCGCTGAGGATGGTGATCGGAAGAAAAAACCTTTTTGTGGATTCTGGCACTTCTGAATTTTTTTCGATTATCATCACACAAGGCGACTCCAACTATCTTTTCTGGACGTTGAGGATGATATCTTTTATTCTTACAGAAGCGGATCTGCATTAAAACATACCCTGCATAATGGGAAGAAAATACGCCCTGTACGGGCCAGAATTCCCATCTTTCTATTCAGGCCGACTCCGGAAAACCCCGTAAAACCGCCCTTTTCAGTTCCCGTGAAGAATAACCATAAATTAAGCCCTGTTTGCCAAAATACGGCTGGAATGCACGTCGTAGAATGGCCGTTAAAGCCCCTGCAATCGAGGTCTTCCCAGCCATACATTTTACCCAATCCGGAGCCGGAAAGGCCACTGGAACGCGAATATGAAGCTCGTTTTTTCGGGTGATTGTGACAAAAAGGAGGTCCGGGCAGGCTGCCGGTGCAAGCCGGTGCAAAGGTTTCCCCGCACGATCAGAGATCCCGCGCGATCACCCCTATTTTAATAATAACACATGGAATCATTCTTCCACCACGATCGGACTCCACGACGATAAATGATGCTGAACTCATTTTCATGTAAGTATAAAAAAAAGCAAATCGATCAATGGGCATAAATACCGCCAGCCTGAACACTGGGTATAGTAAACTCCCCACCCCAATGGTCCGGAGTCAGCCAATCCTTCCGGGGGACTTCCATGCGAATCGGATCCGGTGTAACCATCATCCTGAACCAGCTCAGGCCGGCCCTGATAATCTTCCTCCTGCTCACGCTTATCACGGGGATCTGTTATCCGCTCCTGATCACCGGCATTGCGCAGCTGGCCTTTCCCACGCAGTCAAACGGGAACCTTATTCTCCATGACGGGAAGGTGGCAGGTTCGGCCCTGATCGGGCAGCCGTTCACATCCCCGAAATATTTCTGGGGCCGTCCATCGGCTACAACACCGGTCCCCTACAATGCCGGCCTCTCGTCGGGCTCAAACCTCGGGCCGTCAAACCCGGCCCTTGCGGATGCGGTAAAAGCCCGCGTTGCTGCACTCCATGCATCAGATCCCGCCAATACCCGGCCCATACCGGTTGACCTTGTCACATCATCCGGGAGCGGGCTTGACCCGGATATCAGCGTTGCCTCGGCGTATTACCAGGTTCCCCGCGTTGCCCGGGAGAGGAGCCTGAATGAGGCGAATGTCAAAAATCTCGTCACCAGCCAGATCGAACCACGGCAGTTCGGGATCTTCGGTGAGCCCCGGGTGAATGTCCTGAAGCTGAACCTTGCCCTGGATGACCTGGCAGTTTCCGGAACCGTCCCCGGATCAGTACCGCAGGAAGATTTGCCATCACCGGATACCACGGGACTACGGATCCCGGACTGGATATTACTCGTTCTCTTCATCGGAGTTTTTGTGGTAACCGTTGTCCCGCTCGGAAGGTTCATGGTCCACGTACTCCGGGGCGAACCGCACCTGCTCTCCCCGGTCTTTATACCGATCGAACGGTGGATCCTGTCCTGGTCTCAGGTTAGGGCGGAAGATGAGATGGACTGGAAGAGTTTTGCCATTGCAATGATGGTCTTCTCGCTCATCGGCATCGTGTTCCTCTTCCTGCTCCAGCTCACCCAGCCGGTCCTTCCGCTCAATCCCGCGGGCATCGGGGCGCCCACGTGGGATCTCGCGCTCAATACGGCAGTCAGTTTTGTCACCAACACGAACTGGCAGGCCTATGCCGGTGAAACGGGGGTCAGTTACTTAACGCAGATGATCGGATTGTGTGTCCAGAACTTCACTTCGGCAGCAACCGGTCTTGCGATCCTTGTCGGGCTTGCATACGGCCTGTCCCGGAGATCTTCCTCAACAATCGGGAACTTCTGGGTACTCCTGGTCCGCAGTGTCCTCATCCTCCTGCCGGTCAGTATCATTATTGCCCTTGTCCTTGTCTCGCAGGGAACGGTCCAGACCCTGTCAGGGCCGGTTGTTGTTCCCATTCTTGACCCGGTGAAGGATGCCGGTGGTGCGCTTGTCACAACACAGACCATCCCGCTGGGACCGGCAGCATCCCAGGTTGCGATCAAGCAGCTCGGCGTCAACGGGGGCGGATTTTTCAACACCAACTCCGCCCACCCGTTCGAGAATCCCACGCCGTTTTCCAACTTCATCGAGATGATCGCGATGCTCCTGATCCCTGCAGCGCTCTGCTATTCGTTTGGCAGGATGGTCGGGGCCGGCAGGAAAGGGGTGAGTCTCCTGATCGCCATGACGATCATCTTCCTGCCACTCCTCGGGATCGCCATCGGGGCAGAGCTGGGCGGCAATCCCACGTTTGGCACCCTGGGAATCGACCAGACAACAACGAATCTCCAGCCGGGGGGGAACATGGAAGGCAAGGAGGTGCGGTTCGGCATCGTCTCCTCTGCGCTCTTCTCGGTGGTGACGACATCCGCGTCCTGCGGGGCGGTGAACGGGATGCATGACTCGTTCACCCCGATCGGGGGATTTGTCCAGCTCCTCATGATGCAGTTCGGGGAAGTTGTGTACGGGGGCATCGGTTCCGGCCTGTACGGCATGCTCGTGTTCGTGGTAATCGCGATGTTCATTGCCGGGCTCATGGTAGGCAGGACCCCGGAGTACCTTGGCAAGAAGATCGAGCCCCGGGAGATGACGATCGCCACCATCATTATCCTCGTTCCCATCTTCCTGATCCTCATCGGCACGGCTCTTGCGGTTCTCACGGATCCCGGGAAAACCGCAGTCCTGAACCCGGGACCCCACGGGTTCTCCGAGATCCTGTACGCCTTCACCTCCGCGTCCCAGAATAATGGCAGCGCTTTTGCCGGGCTCTCGGTGAACAACCTGTTCTACAACCTTGCAACGGCAGCCTGCATGTTCATCGGCAGGTTCGGGGTTGCCATCCTGACCCTGGCTCTCGCCGGTTCCCTTGTAGTGAAGAAGATCGTCCCGGCCGGCGAGGGAACACTCTCCGACCACCGTCCACTCTTCATCATCTGGCTGGTCTTTGTCGTTGTCATCATCGGGGCTCTCAGTTTCCTGCCGGCTCTTGCTCTCGGCCCCATTGTCGAACATCTCATGCTCGGCGGGGGTGTCTGATTTATGCCGGGCAATGCAAATCCCCACAGGTTCCTCCCGGCGATTTACCAGCGTGCAGTCATCGACGCCGTCATCAAGCTCGACCCGCGCCAGATGATCAAAAACCCGGTTATGTTCGTGGTCGAAGCGGGCAGCGCCCTTACGACCCTGCTCTGGATCCAGGCCCTCGCGGGGCATGGCGAAGCTCCCGCCGGGTTCATCGGTGCGATCTCTGCATGGCTCTGGTTCACGGTCCTCTTTGCCAATTTTGCCGAGGCGCTCGCGGAAGGGCGGGGCAAGGCGCAGGCAGAATCCCTGCGGAAGATGCGGCAGGACACCCTCGCAAAGAAGCTCTATCTCGGGTACGAGATCAGGAAGGGCGAGGAACCTGTACCTCAGGATTTCCTTGAAGTCTCTTCTTCAACCCTGCACAAGACCGATCTCTTCTATGTAAAAGCCGGGGATACGATCCCGGTTGACGGTGAAGTGGTCGAGGGAGTTGCATCGGTCAACGAGAGCGCGATCACCGGGGAGAGTGCACCGGTCATAAGGGAATCCGGGGGGGACCGTAGCGCAGTCACCGGCGGAACGGTCCTCCTCTCCGACTGGCTCATCATCCGTGCGAGCGCCAACTCCGGCGAAGGTTTCCTGGACCACATGATCAGCCTTGTCGAAGGGGCAAAGCGGCAGAAGACCCCGAACGAGGTGGCGCTGGGCATCCTCCTTCTCGGCCTGACCGCGATCTTCCTGTTGGTCTGCACAACCCTCTGGGCGTTTTCAGTATACAGCGTGCAGGCAGCGGGTTCCGGTGTGCCGGTCACCATCACGGTTCTTGTTGCCCTGCTGGTCTGCCTTGCCCCGACAACGATTGGCGGGCTCCTCAGTGCGATCGGTATCGCCGGGATGGACCGGCTGATCCGGCGCAACGTGATAACAACTTCGGGCAGGGCCATTGAAGCAGCGGGCGACGTGGATGTCCTCCTGCTCGATAAGACGGGTACGATCACGCTCGGCAACCGGCAGGCCGTCGAACTGATCCCGGTCGACGGGACGGAAATCATGGATCTCGTGGAGACTGCCCAGCTTGCCTCGCTTGCCGACGAGACCCCGGAAGGCCGGAGCATCGTCATCCTGGCCAAAGAGAAATACGGGCTCCGGGGCAGGACCGTTGGTGCAACGGAATCGGGCAGCAGCATGCAGTTCGTGCCATTTACCAGCCAGACCCGGATGAGCGGGGTCGATACCGGTACGGCCCGGATCCGTAAAGGCGCAGCGGATGCCATGTCCGGGCATATCGCGGCCTGCGGCAATCCTGTATCGGATTCGCTTAAAAAAGAGGTTGAGACCATCTCCCTTGCCGGGGGAACACCGCTCGTTGTTGCGAAAAACGGGAAAGCGCTGGGCGTGGTCCACTTGAAAGATATCGTGAAAGGCGGGATCAAGGAACGGTTTATCCAGCTCCGGAAGATGGGGATAAAGACGGTCATGATCACGGGCGACAACCGCCTGACCGCAGCAACCATAGCAGCGGAAGCCGGTGTCGATGATTTCCTTGCCGAAGCAACCCCCGAGAGCAAGCTGAAACTTATCCGCGAATACCAGTCCGGGGGGCGCATGGTTGCGATGACCGGCGACGGCACCAACGATGCCCCGGCCCTTGCCCAGGCGGATGTCGCCGTTGCCATGAATACCGGGACGCAGCCGGCACGTGAGGCTGCCAACATGATCGATCTCGACAGCAACCCCACAAAACTGATCGAGATTGTCGAGATTGGAAAACAGCTCCTGATGACCCGGGGTGCACTCACTACGTTCTCGATAGCAAACGATCTTGCAAAATATTTCGTTATCATTCCCGCAGCATTCATCAGCACCTACCCGGCGCTGGCGGCACTCAATATTCTTTGCCTCCACAACGCGATCCTCTCGGCAGTTATCTTCAATGCACTCATAATCGTCGCCCTCATCCCGATTGCGCTCCGCGGGGTGACCTATCGCCCGATGACTGCCGAAGTTGCCCTGAGAAACAACGTCATCATCTACGGTATCGGTGGTGTGATCGCCCCGTTTGTCGGGATAAAGATTATTGACCTGCTGCTCGTACTGATGGGTGTGGGGTAATATGGCTCTCTCTTCCGAATACCGCCCGGACCCGGATACCCTCCTTGCCTGCGTGCTGGGCGAGGAGCGCCGGAAACGCCGGGGGAAACTGAAGATATTCCTCGGCTACATCGCCGGCGTGGGAAAGACCTACGAGATGCTCAGATCAGCTCACCTGAAGCAGGCAGAAGGAATCGACGTCAGGGCAGGGTATGTCGAGACTCATGGCCGGCCCGAAACTGAGGCCCTGCTCGAAGGGCTCACTATCATTCCCCGCAACATGATGGAGTACCGGGGCGTCACTCTCCCGGAGTTCGATCTCGATGCAGCCCTCCGGCTCCGGCCATCCCTTGTTCTTGTCGATGAACTTGCCCATACCAACGTTCCCGGCTCCCGGCACCTGAAACGCTACCAGGATGTCGAGGAATTACTGAATGCAGGCATCGATGTCTACACAACACTGAACATCCAGCATGTCGAGAGCCTCAACGATGTTGTCGCCCAGGTTACCCACGTGGTCGTCCGCGAGACGGTCCCCGACCGGGTAATCGATGAAGCAGCCGAGATCGAAGTAGTCGATCTTGCCCCTCCTGAACTTCTCCAGCGCCTGCGGGAAGGAAAAGTGTATGTTCCCGACATGGCGGCGCGGGCAATCGAGCAGTTCTTCAACGAGGGCAACCTGTATGCACTCCGCGAACTTGCCCTGCGCCGGGCCGCAGAGCGGATCGATGAACAGATGCTTGCCTGGATGCAGACCCGTGCGATTCCGGGCCCGTGGGCTGCCGGCGAACATATCCTTGTCTCCATTGGGTCCGGCCCGTTATCGGAACGGCTCATAAGAACCGCCCGGCGGCAGGCCGACCGGATGGGCGCCCAATGGACAGCCATATATGTTGAAACCCCTGCGCATCACCGGCTCTCGAAGGATGCCAGGGAGCAGCTGGGGCGGACACTGGAACTTGCCAGGAAACTGGGAGCCACAACCGTCACCATGTTCGGGCTCAACATCGCCTCAACCGTCATTGATTATGCACGCCGGCACAATATCACGAGGATCATTGTCGGGAAAACACTGCGCCCGCGATGGCAGGAATATTTATTCGGATCCGTTGTCGATCAACTCATCCATGACAGTGGCACCATCGATGTCTATGTGATCAGCAGTGTTGAACATATCCCGGAAAAAATCGGGGACCTGGAACACCTGCTCCCGGCGGCTCCACCTAAGGATTATCTCGCAGCATCAGCACTTGTGGCTGCGGTTGTTGTTATCGGCTGGCTGATCAAGTCGTTCATATCTCCAACGAACCTGGCCATGCTGTTTTTGCTGGCGGTTGTCGTGATCGCTTTCCGCAGGGGACTGCGGCCGGCAATATTTACTGCCATTATCGGCGTCCTCGCTTTTGACTTCTTCTTTGTCTCACCTTACCTGACATTCCGGGTCTCCGATTCCGAGTACCTCATCACGTTTGCCGGAATGATCATTGTCGGAGCCCTTGTCAGCCTGCTCGTTGCCCGGGCGCGGGAACATGCGTTCGCCGCCCAGAACCGGGAGAAAGAGACCGGGACGCTCTACGCGCTCTCGCAGGACCTTGCGGTTGCTGCGGATACCGATTCCATCATTGCGGCGGTCACACGGCATATCCGGGAGATCTTTTTGTGGGAGAGTGTTGTTCTCATTCCCGAAGGTGAACGTCTTATCGTTCATCCCCCGGGTACCGGTCTTGCATTGAATGCCGATGATATCGCTGTGGCAACATGGGCATTCCAGCATGGTGCCGTTGCCGGTTATGATACCGACACGCTGCATGGATCCCGGCTCAGGTACATGCCGCTCAAGAGTTCGGCCGGCGTTCTCGGGATCCTGGGGGTGATGCCTGCTGAACCGGAGGGCATCATTGCCCATGATCAGGAACGTATCCTCACGGCATTTGCCAACCAGATGGCGCTGGCGCTTGAACGGGTGAACCTGACAAAGAAGATTCCGTGATGCACGGGGCAGGCCCTGCGGGTTCATGAGAATCCGGTTGCGGGGGAGTGATCAGCTTTGCAACTCACCGGCACCCGCACACCACCCGTACATTTAGGCCATTTCCTTTCAGATTTAATAGTCCGGCATCCAAGTACTGGCATGGATACGGCCGTTGTAAAAAAATGGGCAGCATTTTTCATCGGGATTCTTGTTGCAATCCTGATTGCTGACAGATTATCAAGTATCATCATCAAGGTAACGGGTTTTTCCGGTGTAGTGCAATTCCTGCTGAGTTTCATTCTCTATGCCTTGTTCTTCTTTGCAATACTCTACGTGATACAGAAGGTATTCAGGGTAGACTTTTTCGGGTTCAACCGCGAGTGACCTGCGGACACCGGACCCCCGGGTTAATCGGTGGACATTAGCAAAGAATTCCGGATAGTTCCCGGAACATTTTTTTATTTTCACACAAGTGTCAGGTATTAATTAAAATACGAAGCCCGGGTTCCAGGGAGCCGGGAACTTCATACTGTCGGGAATTTCCCTACGACTTTTTTGGAAATCCGGGCTCTGTTGAAATCCTCTTTTTTTGTTTATTCGCTTATTCTCTTCTAAATGTGAGGAGCATGACCCCCTCTCTCCCGGAGGGGGAGGCAACCCGGGGGGGCTCCCCTCGACCCCCTTCCTTCCGTTTTTTTGAGATTTTATTCAACCATATGAGTGAATATCATTCCCGGGGGATGCCTCCAGCGTGCGGGGGCGGAAGCATGATGTGCTGGAGTCCCAAGGAGCGACTGCATGATTCTCTTAAGGATTTCAACAGAGCCGGAATCTGGTACATACCGGTCTCCCGGGTCAGCAGGGGCAGACAGTACCGATCCCCGTTCGTTTCATGCCAGCTCTTCATACCGGGCTGGCTATGTCTCCCTTCCCCTCGCTTTCTCCTGCAGGATCGAGCAGACAATACCTGTCACCGTAAGTACGATGAAGATACCAACGATTATCCGGAACGAGAGCATGAACTCCTGAGGATTTACATCGGCAAGAACGACATTTCCGAGGATAATTGAGAATATCATCATCGGGATCGCTATCGAGAGCTGGTTCCCAAACCGCCTCAGTGTCGCAATCGTGCCCGCCGCCATACCTTGTTTCTCCATCGGCACCGAACCCATGATGGCATAGGTATTTGGCGTGCCGAAAAAAGCCAGGCCGGTATATAACACCATCATGAGGACGGCAATAATAACGAGGGAGGTTGTGGGGTCAATTCCAAGGAGCAGGACAAGGGCGATGGCCGCGAGCGTAAGGCCGGCAGCCGAGATATGGCCCGACGTTACCCGGTCCGAGAGGGAGCCGGCAATCATGGAAAATATGACCTGGCAGAGAGCCGCACCGACATATACCATCCCGGTGACGAGGGGAGAATATCCCATGATGCTCTGGATAAAGAGCGGCATCACGTACATCATCCCGGCAGTGATGGAATACCCGAGCATTGCGGCAGTTCCCGCGAGCATGAATTTCCTGTTCCCGAATAACAGGTTGACATCAAATATCGGGCTGGCCATTCGTTTTTCATACAGGATGAAGACGGAGAACAGAACAAGCGATGAGCCGATGCACACAAAGCCGGTTATACCGGGAATTACCGAGAACCCGTAGATCAGGGTTATCATGGCAATGGCGAAGAGGACAGAACCCCCGATATCGAATCCCGCCAGGCTATGGTGAACGTTATCAGGCAGTTTCCAGACATAGACCCAGGTCAGGAGAAGATTGAAGAGTACGATCGGGATGACGGCAAGGAAAATGCTGTGCCAGCCGAAATAATGGATCAGGACTCCGCCGATGACAGGACCTGCCGCGACTCCTGAATAGACCGCGGCCGAATTATGTCCCATCAGTTTTCCCCGCATGCCGGGAGGAAATGCACTCAGGCGCAGCGGGATCGTTGTTGCCCACATAAACCCGCTGCAGACACCGATGATGACAAGAGCTATGATGAGGACCGGAAAGGTGGATGCAAACGAGGCGATGATGCAACCGGCAAGGGAGAAGACCAGGCCTGCTGCAAAGATTCGCTTGTACCCGATACAGTCCCCAAGCCGGCCCGCCGTCAGCATCAGCGCGGAGGATGCCAGCAGGAACGAGGAGAGGATCCACCCGAGATTTACGATCTCCAGGCCCAGGTCTTTCCCGATCTCCGGGGTCGAGATAGCGAGCGAGGCCATGAGAAAAGGCGAGAGAAAATCCCCGATGATGGCGGCAATAAGCACCGCCCGGAGCATTGCCGGGGAATGGACCGCGTTGCCCGGATGTTCAGTTTCGGTATTCATTATCGGGAGGCTCCGGTATCACGACTGTTTTTTTAAGAACTGTACCCCAGAATGTCAACTGCCTGCGCAATAAGCTCTTCTCCAGAGGGGCCCGTATGTCCTCCGGGGCAGACAGGGAAACGGCGGTCCGGAGATGCGATACCCGCATCGGATCCGGGCCCGATACGGGCCCGGTTTCCCCCATCGGATCCAACCGGCCCGGGTTTTTTCGGGACCGGTGTCCACCGACTCTAAAAAATCCCCGATTTGAACCGTTTTTGCCAAAATACCACTGATTTACCCGGATTAAACCTGCAATATAGCGGGCACCGGCTGGCCGCCATTTCTGCCACATATTTTAACCCATCCGGTCAGGGAAACGCTGCCGGAACGCGAATATGGCCGTTTTTCAAATTCACGTCGGAGAAATGGGGGGGATATGAGTGGAGGTTGCCGGGAGAGAAGGGTATGTCCGGGCCCCCAATCCGGGGCTTTTACGGGCCCGTTTTCCCGCAATGAATCGACCCGGCCCTGGTTTTTTCAGGACCGGTGTCCACCGACTCTAAAAAATCCCCGATTTGAACTTTTTTTGCCAAAATACCGCTATTTTACCCGGATTAAACCTGCAATATAGCGGGCCCCGGTTGGCCGCCATTTCAGCCACATATTTTAACCCATCCGGGCCGGAAAACGCTGCCGGAACGCGAATATGGCCGTTTTTCAAATTCACGTCGGAGAATCTGTAATAATGCCCTGATATCAGGAGAAAATTCATACGATTATCTCCTAAGGATAAATGCAACAAATTAATGAGAGTGCCCCCCCGCTGATGCGGGTCGCTCGGCCTTCTTGCCGGGGCCTCGCTGGGTAAAATCCGTTTCAGGAATTCGGACAGGTAAGTGCGTAGCGCAAAACCCGACGAGGCGTTTTGCGCGTAGTAAAAGTCTATGAACTTTGTCTTTTTGCTATAACGTCTGAAAACATACAAATTAACATTATTTTTAAAAAAAAATGAGTTTTAAGATGACTCATCTCATGTTCGCGGGCGCGTGGAGCGCATGTGATCACTCCTGAGTTTTACCCGAAGTTCATCGGCCTGTTCGCGGGCGCGTGGAGCGCATGTGATCACTCCTGAGTTTTACCCGAAGTTCATCGGCCTGTTCGCGGGCGCGTGGAGCGCAGCCTGCTGGATAGGGAGATCAATGGCAAAGTAGTGGACTCCTGCAATAATGCAACCGAGAATAGCCAAACATACCATTAACAGAATAATTTTCTTAATAACTTCGTCCATAGCATCCTATATTAGGGTATCTGATAAAAATAATTTCGGTTCTGTAGAATTCCTCGGTTACATGAAAAAGATCTGCCATTCGATAGTCCGACATGGCTGGACCATTTCACAAACGGGGTAAAAGTGCAATACACCACGAAAAAGGGCAAGCCCTCTCAACCGTTAACGATTTGAACGGCGGCAGGTGTGCCTTTATTTTTTAAAAAACGTTGGGCTTAATCCTTCCCCCGGATGGAATGGATCTTGATGATGCCGGCGCAGGACTTGCAGGTGTAGAACTCTTCCTTCCAGCAGTTCTCGCACCCCCAGCGCCCGCAGAGCACGCACTGCCGGAGCTCCGAGACCGCGTGCGGCGTGCTGCAGAGGTCGCAGATGTACCGGGCAAAACTCCCGGGATCCTTTGTTGGCGCCTCGCCCTGCTTCCGTATCGGCGTGATCTCTTTTTTCAGTTCGCTGAAGAGATCGGGAGCGTCCTTACTTTTTGGCGCTTCCTTTCGAAACCAGTTCCTTTTCAACGCGGTCAAGCCGGGCCTCCAGCTGTACGAGGTCGTTCTGCATATCCGCTTCAAATTTTTTCAGGTCCGCGAGCCGGGCCTCGTCCTGCTCGAGTTCCTTGTACTTCTGTGTCTTGAAGTCCCCGAGCTTGGCATTGTTGACAAGCTGCCACTCTTCTACCAGGCTCTGGAACCTGCGGTCCAGGTACTCGTCCACCCGGCTCTCGATCGGGCGGGAGAGCGAGATGTCGCCTTTTGCACCCCGGATGTAGTAATAGACGACAAACAGGATGACGACAAGGACGATGACGATCAGGAAGAACGTGAGAAGGTCCATCTCACGCACGCTCCTTCAGCCGCTTTGCCCGGTTTTCCAGTTCCGTCAGCTTGTCCGAGGCCGCGTGCCCGGACGCCTTGAGAGCCGGGATCTCCTTCTCGACCGCGTCCAGCCGGCTCGTGAAATCGGCGATATCGCTTGTCCGGGCAAGGTCCCACTCCTCAACGATCATCTTCATCCGGCGGTCCACGTAGGAATTGAGATAACTGGTCATCCCGATCATACCGATTTCTCCAGGGACGTTATGAGTTCGTCAAGGTTATCGCGGCGCTTCTCGAGCACCATCTTCCCGGCGTACAGGTTGCTGATCTCGTTGGTTACGCTCGAAAGCCGGGTCTCCAGCTTGTGCAGGTCGGTATCGGTCAGGAGCTCCCATTCCTCGATAACGGACGCGAATGTCGTGTCGAAATAAGTATCGAGCGTCTTGTCCATGGTCGGGAGTTTCGATTCGATCGCCCCGGGGAGTTCTGAGAACTGGTCCCAGAATGCAGGAGCGGTCGGGTTCTGGTTTACTACCGGGTACATTTATTTCACCTTCTTCTCCTCTTCGCTGATCTTGCCCATCATGTTATCCAGTTTCCGGGTCTTGACGTAATTCTCAAGCCGGGTGATCCGTGTCTCGATCAGTTTCTCCTTTGCAAAAATTCCCGTCTCAAGGTTGGTGTTCTCGTCTTCCACGGTCTTTATCTCCGAGGTCTGCTCGGGGGAGAGACGGGTGAACGGGAATTTTTTCGCATCCGCATGCTGCTGGAGGAGCTTGAGCTTGTCTTTCTCGAGCTCCACCTCGATCTGCCGGTTGGATGTTTTCATGAGGCGTACCTCACGGAGCATGAGGTATATAATGAAAACACCGATAATTGCCAGGGCCGCGATGATGACGGTATCCGTGATCACCGGGGTCTGGACGATGACGGTCGGGTCTGCCATATTATCTAACCTCAACGCCACAGGGTATAATCGCTTTCATCCCCTCTTCCGTATCAGAGCTCATCTTTTCCCTTCAGGTGTTTTTTCACGGCAGCCGAGGTATCGCCGGCAACTTTGCCTGCGGTATCTGCCGCCTTTTTTGTTCCGGTCTTGACAGCATCTGCGGTTTTTGCCGCACCGCTCTTCACGGTTTCCGCGGCTTTCTTTGATCCGGCTTTTACCGTATCGGCGGTTTTTGCAGCCTCGGTCTTCACCGATTCGCCGGTCTTCCGGACCGCTGAATCGAGTTTTCCGACACCTTTGGAAAACGACTTGTTGGCCCCGTCTGCGGCTTTCTGCACCTGTTCCATAAGCGGGGGAGTTTTCCGGACGGTGACCTCGGCTCCCTCTTTGAGCCCGAGTGCCTTGAGATCTTCTTCACTGACCCGGACTTCCCCGGCGCCCACCATACGGTCGGCAATAACCGTGACGGTTACAACTTTTTTGGCAGTCTCGTTGACGAGATCCACATGATCTCCCTCAACGATTTTCAGTTCAGTAAGCAGCGACTCGTGGAGTCGTACCCGCCCGTGGCTCGGGAAAGCACGCTTTTTGATGATCAGTCGAAGGTCAGACATAATGGATACCTGCTCCGGAATACGATATAGGTTTTGTGCTTTTTACGGTCACACCAAAAAAGATACTGCACAAAGAAAAACACCCGGCAGGTGCCTCAATCAGGCCCCGGGCAGTTTCAGGGGGACCGTGGTAACGTGCATGAATGGGATCTTCGGGGAAAACCCGAGGAGGCTGAGGACTGCCACGCCTTTTATCCGGAGGGTAATCGTTCCCTTTGCAACAATGAAGACAATGGCGCTCATCAGTTTCATGTTGTCGACCGTCACGGGAATGGTAATCTCGCACGACCCTTTACTGATGGCGATATCCTTCTGGCTCCCGCACGTGAGGTACGTCCAGTTCTCACCATCCTGGTAGAATACATTGAAGTTCAGGGTTTTGATCGTTATGCCGATCAGGTTCGGGTTGGTAACGGCGAGCGTGACATCAAGCGAGAGCGAACTGAGGGAGAGCGACATGAGGGCGATATTTTTTACCTTTATTTCCGGATCCTTGATGAAAAGGCCGCAGCAGGGAACTGCATCCAGGGGAAGAGTCAGCGGCAGCCAGAACATGAGACACTTCCTGTTCTGCAGGGAAACATAAAAAAGGGGCGGAAATTTTACTCAGGCCGCTGCCTGTGCCTTCTTTGCCGTGAAGGAATAGGCAATCGCGATGATACCGAGCACAATGCCGAACGCACCGGCGATATACGGCAGGAGTGCTGCAACAATGAGCGGCATGCAGAGCAGGAGAAGCCCGAAGATGATGCTGATAAGGCCAAGCACCGCGTTACCGGCATCCTTGGAGGAAAAGCCCTGGAACATATGGGCAGCCCCGATAAAGCAGGCCCAGAACCCGATGAAGATGACAAAGAACGAGAGAACGAAGATGGTCGCGTACAGCGGGTAGCAGAGGATCGCTATACCTGCGATGATGTTGATGATGGCAAGGAATAATTTCCAGCCCATGTTCGAGCGGTCGACGGCAAGGCTCGCAAGAGCAAACAGTCCGCTGATCAGCCAGTACGCACCCATGAACGTGATGAGCAGTACCGTGGTCATGCCGGGCGTTGCGAAAAACATGCACCCGATGAGGAGGGCAAGAATCCCCCAGATAAGCAGCAGCCACCAGGGGAAGAGTTTTGCATCCGTTATATCCGGAACCGGAGATGGGATTACGTCAGCCATGAATCTATCACGTGTGTAACATAATCCGATATAGTATTTGTATACTCCTGTTTTTTCCCTGTAGAACCAGGTATGATTTTCAGGCCGGGCGCGGACAAAACCGGAAACGGAAGCATCATCATTTATAATTCATGCTGCATACAGTCCATGTGTGGTCGGACATACCCTTTCCCGATGCATCAGGTAAAAAAACCCGGCACGATCCGGCCGGGGAACATAACCATTCCCGTATGTCCAAACTCACCAGAACCTGAACATATTCAGGAGGAATACATGAACCTGGAAGAAAAACTCGTGGTTGCAATAATCGACGACTGCATGCATACGGATACCCCTCACGGGCGTGCAATCCGCCGGATTGCAAAAGGTCTTGAAGAATTCGGGATTTATGTGGGGGACGTTGCCTCCCCAACGGATGCCCGGGCTGCGTTTTCAAATCTCCCGTCTGTCAACTGTATCCTCATCAACTGGAACCTTGGGGGAGATACGCCAAAGAAGCATAAGGAGACGCTCGAACTCATCTGCCAGATACGGGAACGCAATGAGCATATCCCGATCTTTCTTATGGCCGAACCCACGAGCGAGACGCCCGCGGCCTTAACCGTCGACCTGATCCGGGAGATCAGCGAATATATCTACGTCATGGAAGACACTCCCGAATTTATTGCCGGGCGCATCACTGCCGCAGCCAGACGTTACCGGGAACATCTTCTTCCTCCGTTTTTCGGGGAACTGGTGAAATTTTCAAAAGATTTCGAATATTCCTGGCACACCCCGGGCCATGCCGGGGGAACCGCGTTCCGGAAAACCGCTGCCGGCCGGATCTTCCACGACTTCTTTGGCGAACAGCTCTTCCGGTCTGATCTCTCCATATCCGTAGGAGAACTGGGCTCGCTCCTCGATCATTCAGGACCGGTCGGTGAAGCCGAGCGGTATGCAGCCAAGGTGTTTGGCGCCGACATGACATACTTTGTCACGAACGGCACGTCGACTGCCAACAAGATTGTTTACTTTGGCAGGGTCACAAAGGACGATATCGTTCTCGTGGACAGGAACTGCCACAAATCCGCCGAGCATGCCCTGACGATGACCCACTCCATTGCCGTTTACATGGTACCGACACGGAACCGGTACGGGATCATCGGCCCGATTCCCCCGCAGGAGATGACTGCTGCGGTGTTAAAGAAAAAGATCGCAGCCTGTCCGCTGACAAAATCCCTGAAGAACAAAAAACCTGTCCACGCAGTTATCACCAATTCCACCTATGACGGGCTCTGCTACCATGCAACCCAGGTTGAGGAGCTTCTCGGAAAAAGCGTAGACAGCATCCATTTCGACGAAGCCTGGTATGCGTATGCCCGGTTCAACCCGCTCTACCGGGACCGGTTTGCGATGCGGGATGGTGCGAAGGATGAGAAAGGCCCGACAGTCTTTGCAACCCAGTCCACCCACAAACTCCTCGCTGCCCTCTCCCAGGCATCCATGATCCATATCCGGACAGGGCGCGTTCCCATTGATCCCGGCCGGTTCAACGAAGGGTTCATGATGCACAGTTCCACCTCGCCGCTCTACACGATCATCGCATCCCTTGACGTATCGTCCAAGATGATGGACGGTGCATCCGGCAGGCAGCTCACCACCGAATCCATAGAAGAAGCGATCCGGTTCCGGCGCACCATGGCCCGTGTCAACCGCGAGATTGGGAAGGGCAAGGCGAAAAGCGACTGGTGGTTCCCCATGTGGCAGCCGGATACGGTCATGGATCCGAAAACAAAGAAGAAGATCGCGTTTGCCGATGCATCGATCGATACGCTTCGGGGTAATCCATCCTGCTGGGTGCTCCATCCGGGCGATGCCTGGCACGGGTTTACCGGGCTTCCGGATGACTACTGCATGCTCGACCCGATCAAGGTCACCGTGCTGATGCCCGGTGTGAATCCCGACGGATCTCTTGCCGGGTGGGGTATCCCTGCGGCGGTCGTAGTCAAGTTCCTTGATACGCGGGGGATCATCAACGAGAAATCCGGGGATTACAGCATCCTGTTCCTCTTCTCAATGGGGATCACGAAAGGAAAGTGGGGCACACTCATCACCGAACTCTTCGAGTTCAAGCGGCTGTACGACGAGAATGCTCCTCTCGAAGAGGTTTTCCCCGATCTCACGAAGAACTGCCCGGGCCGGTATGCCGCGAGGACCCTGCAGGATCTGGTAGATGAGATGCACGCCTTCAAAAAGGATCACAGGATGTGCGAACTGCTCCAGGAAGCATTCTCGCTCATGCCGGAACCGGCAATAACGTATGCGGATGCCTTCACTCATCTCGTGCATGGCGATGTCGAACACCTGCCCCTTGCAAAAGCAAAAGACCGGATAATCGCAACGGGCATTGTGCCGTACCCGCCGGGTATTCCCCTGCTTGCACCCGGTGAGCGGACCGGCAGGCTGAACGGGCCCGTCCTGAAATATCTTGCCTCACTGGAGGCGTTTGACAAGCAGTTCCCGGGATTCGAACACGATACCCACGGGATAGAAATTGAGAATGGAGAGTACAAAATGTATTGTATCAAGGAGAAGAAATGACCGACGACGCAGTATCTGCCAGCCCGCTCGCATCAAAGAAAGTCCTCGGGCTTTTTGCGCTTGCCATGATCAACGTGGCCGCGGTCCTGAGCATCCGGAACTTTCCATCCATGGCGATCTATGGCTGGTCATGCATTGGCTGGTATATCATCGGCGCAATCCTCTTCCTCATCCCGATATCTCTTGCGGGTGCGGAACTGGCAACAGGCTGGCCGGAAGGTGGCGGTGTTTATGCCTGGGTGAAACAGGCATTTGGGGAGAAAGGCGGATTCACCGCCCTCTTCTGCGAATGGTCGAACAACCTCGTCTGGTTCCCTACCGTCCTCTCGTTCATCGCGTCCACGCTCGCGTTTGCCCTGACACCGGCTCTTGCGAACAGTTCCTGGTACATGTTCACCGTGATGATGATCGCCTTCTGGGGCACGACGGCAATTGCGTATTTCGGGGAGGAAGTTTCCACCAAATTCGGCAATGTAGGAGTAATTCTCGGGAGCATTATCCCGTCAGTCCTCATCATCATCCTCGGGCTGTGGTGGTTCGGGTCCGGCGCAACGATCGTCCTCCCGCCGCTCTCCCTGGGAGCAATGGTGCCTACGATCAACGCCTCAACCCTGCCGTTCTTTGCAACGATCATTCTCCTCTTTGCCGGCATGGAGATGGCAGGATTCCATGCCCTTGAGACGAAGAACCCGCAGAAAGATTTCCCCAAGGCGATGGCCCTTTCCGCGGTGATCATCGTGATCTGCACAGTTCTTGCAACCCTCGCAATAGCCGTGGTCATACCTGCTGACCAGCTCAACCTTGCTTCCGGTGTCATGCAGGCAATCGAGTACTTCTTCAAAGCAGCCGGAGTATCATGGCTCGTCGCACCCATGGCAATCCTGATCACCCTTGGCGGGGTCGTTTCGCTTGCAGCCTGGCTGATTGGCCCGGCAAAGGGTCTCGGCATTGTTGCCGAGGAGGGGAACATGCCCCCCCTGTTCGACAACACCAACAAGTACGGGGCACCGGTCGCCGTCCTCCTGATCCAGGCATTGATCGGTTCGGCAATTTCGCTCCTGTATGTTTTCCTCCCGTCGGTCAACCAGGCCTACTGGATCCTCTCGGCAATGACGGTTGAACTTCTCTGTATCGTGTACATCCTCGTGTTTGCATCCGTGATCAAACTCCGGTACAGCCAGCCGGACACCCCACGCCCGTTCCGGATACCGGGCGGCAAGGCCGGTGTCTGGATCGTCGGCGGGCTTGGCCTGTTCGGCACGGTCTTTGCCTTTTTTGTCGGGCTCATGCCGCCGTCGTACTTCACGACAGGATGGTATACGTATGTCGGGGCAGTACTGTTCGGGACATTCATCCTTGCCGTGCCGCCTCTCGTGTTCCTGAAATTCAAAAAACCCGGCTGGCTGAAGAAAAACGCGGGTGAAAGGAGGTAAAAAAGATGAAGATGCTTTGTTTCACAATCCGGAACGGAGGGCGGTTATGAGCAAAATTACCCTTGAGCACGGCCTGTGCATATTTATCGTGATCATGTTCCTGATCCCATGCGGGATGATCGTCCTGATCTCCCAGGAAGCGGCCTACGTCCAGATTGCCGGTAATCCAATCGAAGATGCAGCCCAGCTGACCGGTATCACGGTCACGAGTGTTAAGGATAAAACCTGGAACCTGCCCGGGGCAACGGGAGGCAAAATCTATGTCCTTGCCGATCAGGATGGAAATACCCTCACCATTGAGACCCAGGCATTTGACAGTGCGGACGCCCGGGATGCCGTTGTCCGGTCATATAATGCTCACCCGGTAGGTCGCGGCAAGCCGGTCGGGGGTCTTGTCGTTATCGGGCAGACCGTGGTATATGCCACTCCCGCCAACAGTCCCATCCTTGCGAAAATTGTCCCGGTGTTAAAAGAGAAAGCGGGTATTCTTCCGCAGGGTAAATAATCCCCGCATTTATCCGGGCCCCCCACTTTTTTCCCGCGGATTCCGTCAGGATCCCTTTTTCTGGATATAGCCCTGGATAGCCGTCATCGTGGTACTGTCCAGCATCACCGAGAGGTCGAGATCAACCACATATACCGGGAAAGTCCCAAGAAGCGTGTTCTGTTTCACCTGGTAGATCTTGGATTCCAGCAGCCGGGTCGTGGTCTCATACGGGTTTTTTGCAGGATCTGCCGGCCCGTCGCGGTCCTCCACCAGGAGTTCCCGCAGCGTATCTTCCTTGTGATCCAGGAGCCGCAGTGCCACAAGCCGGCTGCCGGACCCGTGGATGTACCGGATGATAAAATACTGGCTGACAGCAAGAATGGCGATGAGACCCACGAGATGCCCGAGAACGGCAAGACCGGATTCGGTCAGGAATGTCGCAACCGTGATACCCGGCAGCAGTATGATCGTTATGAGGATCAGGATCACGGCAAAGGCAAAAGCAACCATGAACAATGCCGAGATCACGAGGGGCGGGACCTTGTTGTCGGAGAGCAGGGCCCTGACCCCTTCAACATTTTTTGCAAAGGTGTCCGAGAACGGTTCGATCTTCCAGATCAGGAAGTAGAAGACCGCGATGATGGTGCACTGGGAGAGGACGATGAGCGTTCCGGAAACAGAGACATGGAGGACCAGGAACGCAATGAGGGTGAAGATGATGTCAGTGGTGAAGATCAGGCCGATTCCGAGGGAGAGGGCCCGGCTGTTGATGAAGAACGCGTTGAGAAAGAGGCGGGTGAACCGGGTTGTTCCTGCTTTTATCCCGATACCATGGAGCCATGAGAGAAACTTCCTGAGATCCCCCCGGTGGATGCCCGCATATTCACGGCTCGTGGGGACGAGAAGCGAGATAAAATAGAACATGTTGAGGTAAAAACTGGCGGCGATAAAGAGTGCAAAATAATCTCTCCTCACCAAAAGGAAGAGCGCGTTGACGAGAAAACAGCAGATGAGGATAATCCCGTGCAGGGGGTTGGACCGGTCACTGACAAGAAGGAGCCTGCGGCTTTTTTCTATGGCTGCAAGCTCATCCTCGATCGCGCGACGGAACGGGATGATCTCCCGTCCCGCATTTTGCCCGGATAATTCTGGCGTCATTTCTTATCGGTCGGGTTTGGGCTGCTCATTCCATCTCGTCCGGGGATGTACCGGTCATATGGCAGTGCATGGGAAGACCGGATCCCGCCACGACCCTGTGTCTGCCGGAAAACGATCGCTCTTTAATTCATAATCACCGGGGTTTTCCAGCCTCCTCCCGGTCAGGGCCGGTCAGGTGTACGGTAGTCTGGGGGAAGGGAATCTCAATCCCCGCCGCTTCAAGGGCTTCCTTGATCCTGAGGAGGAACTCGGTCCGGAGCGAGAGGTCGTCCTGGGTATTGGCCCAGACTGACGGCACCCAGAACCGGCACTTGATCCGGATGCTGCACGGGTCGATATCGCTCACGAAGATCTCCGGGGCCGGGTTTTTGAGGACAAAGGTATGTGACTCCACGATGTTCCGGATGATGTCAATGGCCATCTTGGCATTATCCTCGTACCGGATCCCGGCATCGTACGAGTACCGTCGTGCAACGTGCGCGTGGAAATTGGAGAGAGTAGTACTGTAGAGCATGTTGTTGGGGATCCGTACAAGGACGCCGCTTGGCGTGCGGATGGTTATCGAGAGGATATGGACGGCAACAACGGTGCCTGTGACCTCACCGACTTGGATGAAATCCCCGGGACTGAACGTATGTTCATAGAGAAGACCCACCCCGGCAGCAGCATTCCCGACAACGGCCGAGCTCGACATGGCGATCGCTATGATACAACCCAGGAGAAGCAGAAAAACAATCGCCATGCTCAGGTGGAAAATGCCCGGCAGTGCGAGGGCGAGAGAGATGAAGATGATGAGCACCCGGACAATCGTTGTTGCGAGTGCCAGCTGATCATCCTTCATCCGGTGGCTGAACCGCAGTTTCATGAAATGGGCAACAACGAGACCGATAACATAGGCTGCGATAAACAGCAGGAGGACAAAGACGAGATCGCCCCAGGAAAAATCAGATGTGATGGCATCGGCGTTCTCGGAAACTTCGCTCATCGTGGAGGTGAGGTTAATTAAATCCCCAAGAATCATACAACACCCGATTCCATGTAGAATCCCTGCTCCGGAATGATAGGCAGTTTCCGGCTCGAGTAGAGATCGATTCCCCGGTCCGGACAATTACGGGGAGGTGTCCCATCAAAGGAAGTGACTGCAATTGCGGACGAGATGATCTCCATAGTTGCGTTCATGCCAACATGCGAGCCATAGAACAGTTTCATGGCATGGCACTCGAAGACTGCCCGCGACACCTCGACTGCGCCGGTGCAACGGTTCCTGAGAGTCAGGGTCATGACTCCCTCGACGTGCGGATCGGTCACGGGCGGTTCATGGTAGATATCGCTCTCGTAATAACGGGTGATAAGCCCGGTTACCGGCTTGCCGTACAGGGAATATTTTACCGGGTTTAAGGAGAATATGTCGATAACCGATGTATCCGTGCCGGTCTGGAGAAATACCCCGATTTCTACCGGGAATTTCAGGTTGATGTCCATGGATTCACCGGGCTGCATGACAATACGCGGGAAGACGATCTCAAGATGATGGGCGATCTCGATCGGGAGATTGACCGGCTCGACCGGGCTGATAATTATGGCTGCCTCAGGGCTGATGGCGAGGATCTTTTCAATCCGGTCGCTGCCGCACTGGCGCTCGTACCGGGGTGCCGGCCCGGATCGATCGATGGTGAGGGTCAGGTCTTTTTCAGCATAAGAAAAATCCCCGGGATGCTGTCCAAACACAAAAAGGGGTGGGTTTGGTGGGCAATAAAGGTGACGTACCCGGTGCGGTAAAGTCCTGCAGCAGGCCGGATGACGGGTATGTTCAACCGGACATACACCACGGACAGTTTTGTTTTTTATCCCGGACGGATAGGAGGGATTTTCTGGTTGTATCGCAAACCAAGTAACCAGAAGCGAATATATCGCTGCCATACTGGTGAAATCATGTTGGACACAAAGCTGTCGTGCCTGCTCAGGGGCATTGTGGGAGTAATTTTTGGGTTTCTGGCACTTATGGTTCCTGAATTCATCCTTGGAACATTTTCCGGGCTGTTCTTTATTATGATCGGGCTCGGTATGGCATTGTTCCTGTTCATTGCCATCACTTCCCGCAGCGAAGAGGCCATGCTCTGGTTCGGTCTTGCCGCGGTCCTCCTTGTTATCGGGGTAATCTCCTTTGTCTTTTCACAATTTGTTGCCATTCTCTTCATCCTGATCATAGCAGGAATAGCGGTCTACAACGGGTTCAATGATATTACGCTCGCGCTTGCGCACCCGAAGACCAAGTTCATCTTGATTCCGGCAATGATCATCAGCGGCATTGTCATCCTCTGTTTACTGTTTTATTACTTCCCGGGCTTTGAGAAGTATCTCTATCTCTCGGTTGTTGGAACCTTTGCTCTCGTGTTTGGTCTCTTCTCGATCTTCCTTGGCTATTACAAGCCCGACAACCCGGCAGAAGCAAACCCTCTGGCCCCCAGGACCGCTTCCTGCACGTTTGGCAAGGAAAAAGAGAACAAGTAAATGATCCTTCCCGTGCTCCATTTTTATTACGATGGTGAGCCAGGGGGTACCCGGCCATGATATATGATGTGGTAATTGCTGGTGCAGGACCAACAGGCAGTGCGGCCGCAGAAGAGTGCGCCAGGCTCGGGCTCACCACGCTCTGTATCGAGGAGCACGGCACGATCGGCCACCCGGTCCAGTGTGCCGGCCTCCTCTCGAACGCCGCGTTTGCCGAGTGCCGTGTATCGGGGCGCCCGGTCCTCAACCGGGTAACAGGTGCCAGGATCTTCGCAGGCAATGAAAAAAGCATCCTGATCGATGCAAAGAGAATCATGGCCTGCGTCGTAGACCGGTGCGCCCTCGACCGCGAGATGGCAGAACATGCTGCGAACCGGGGAGCGGAGTTCCGCCTCAGGACAAGTGTAAGCGGTATCCGGGGAAACACTCTTCTGACGAGGGGCGTGAACGGCGATGAGGAGATCCCGTTCCGTATCCTCATTGCAGCGGACGGCCCGCGGAGCAGTATTGCACGATACCTCAAAATGGAACGCGCCCGGCTCTTCCTTGCCGGGATCCAGGCCGATATCCCCTGCGAATCCGATACCCGGTATGTCGGACTGTATCCAGATGCAGCACCGGACTTTTTTGGCTGGGCGATTCCGGTAACGCCCGGGATAACCCGTATAGGTATGTGTACCGGATCTCACGTGCCGGAACGATTTGAAGAGTTCCGGAAAAGATTTGGGGACAACTGCCTGCACCTCGTGACAGGCACCCTCCCGCTCGGCGTAATGCCCAGGACCTACGGGAACCGTGCCCTTTTTGTCGGAGACGCAGCAGGGTTTGCAAAACCAACATCAGGAGGGGGAATTTATACCGGCATCCGTTCCGCCCGTCATGCCGCGAAAGTCGCGGCCGAAGCGTGCGGGTGCGACAGGTACGATGATTCCGTCCTTGCCAGGTACGAGCAGTACTGGCAGGCCGATTTCGGGAGCGAACTCGAACTGGGTTTCCGGCTCCTCGGCATGCGACAGCGCATGACGAGCGGGGATGTAAACGACATCATCGCTGCACTCGATGACCCCGATATCATCCGCACCATTGAAGAGTACGGGGACATGGACCGGCCCGGCATCGTGGTTAAAAAACTCCTCTTCAGGCCGGGGATGCTCCGGCTCCTCGGTCCCCTGCTTGCAACCGGCCTCAGGTCGTTTTTGTAACAGGGTCATCAGGGCTTTTCACGGTTTTTCGTGTGTCAGGATATGGCATCGGTCGCTCTGCCGGTTCCCCGGAAACCGGAACGCCCCGCGGGGGATTACCAGTTCAAAGCGGGCTCCCTTCCGGTATTCCCCGTTCTCCCGGATCGTGATGCCCGTGATGGAGAGGATCTCCTTGACAAGGAAGAGGCCAAGGCCGGTATTCTTGCCAAAGCCCTTCGTAAAGATATTCTCCTTGTCAAACGGGGGGATTCCGACACCGTTGTCCTCAATGATGATCTCCGCAGAGTCCCGGTTTGCCCGGGCAGATAACCGGATCGTAGTTACCTTGTTTCCGTGCTTGAGGACATTCTCGATGAGATTGTAAAATGCCTGCTCCAGCAGGGGATCGGCAAAGATATCGATCCCACCGACATCCGACTGCACACAGACTCTCTGTATGTCCATCTGGGTACAGGCATGGAAAAAAGCTTCATGGACATTCTGCCATATCGGGGCTGATGAACCAAGGTTCTGGTACACGCGGGTGAACTCGATATTTTCGCTGATGGTCTGGAAGGTATCGGTGATCTTCCGGACATACATGGAATACTCCGGCTCTTCCGGCCGGTCCTTCACAAGCTCGAGATATCCCCCGATAACGGTCAGCTTGTTCCGGATATCATGCCTTGTTATCTCTGATAACAGGTTGAGTTTCCGGTTCGAGAACTCAAGGGCTTCCTGAGTCATCTGGATTTCAGAGATATCATGCAAAATCCCCATGATGCACTGGCGTTCGCCCTGGGAAATTGCCGTTGCGTTGATGATCACCGGCACCTGCCGCCCTTCCCGGTCAAGCACCGGAAACATCTGCGAGCCGCTTCCGTCCCGTATAATCTCGTCGAAATAAAGAGAGACCCGTCCGTGAACCGCAGGCGGAAGGAGATTCGTGTAATGCCAAGTGCGGATCTCGTCAGGGGTTTTCCCCACGAGATCCTGTGCTTTCTTGTTGGCATCGATGAGCATCCGGGTCTCGGCATCAACAATGAAGATCGCATCATTGGCATGGTCCATGAGTCCACGGTTCTTCTCATTCTCGATCCTGAGTTCATCCTCTACCCGTTTCCGGTCGGTAATGTCAATCGCGGTGAACGTGAGACCACGGGAAAGATCCCCCGGGATCAGGGGAGCAGAACTGAGCAGGATATCAAGGATCGTACCGTCTTTGCGTTGCCACCGGGTCTCGATCTTTGCAATTCCGCGTTCCTGGATCTGCCGGTCCCGCTCCCTCATCACGAACCGGTACTCCTCGTCATCCGGGTAAATCATCCGGGAGGTATTTGTTAACAGCTCCTCCTCGGAGTACCCGAGCATATCACAGAAGTACTGGTTGATCTCCCGGAATTTTTTATTGACAGAGACGCCGATTCCGCCGGGTGCCGCCGCGAAGATACTTTTTAGTTCCGCCTGCCGTTCACGGAGGGAGACCTCGTTCTTCTTGCTCTCCGTTATGTCCCGGACAGATTCAATCGCGCCGGTAATCACCCCGTTCTTATCGAACAGGAGGGAGGCTTTTGCCGAGAACACCCCCGGGACACCACGGGGGCTGGGGGCGTTTGTCTCGGCAACGATGACACTCCCGTCTCTCTGGAGAATGGCATAGCCGAGATTTTCGGGTTTATCGAGAGGTTCCTGGATCAGGTCAATGAGAATCGGGCGGCGTTCGGGGAAGAATGCGAGGGCGTATTCATAGTCGCCTTTGCCGATCATGGATGACGCCGGAATACCACTCATCACCTCCAGTGCCTTGTTCCAGGCAATCACTTTTCCTTCGGTGTTGATAGCAAACGTGGCATCCGGTAAGAAATTGATAATATCAGAAAGACGCTGTTCGGAGTTCCGGAGAGCATCCACGGCCTGCCGGCGTTCAAGAGCAATCAGGATCTTGTGCCGGAGCTCGGCAAACTGGGCCATTGCATCTCCACCTTTCTGGAGATAAAAGTCGGCACCGTTATTGATAGCCTCGATAACCACTTCTTCGCGTCCCCTACCCGTAAAGAGAATGAACGGGATACCATCGAACTGGGAACGGACCCGCTTGAGAAACTCGATCCCATCCATCACCGGCATCTGGTAATCAGAAATGATGGCATCGAATGACTGGCGCCCGAGCAGCTCAAGTCCTTCTGCTGCAGAGGAAGCCGTCAGGACGGTAAAATCCCCGCTCCGTTCAAGGAAAAGCCTGCCCAGCTCCAGGAGTTCCGGCTCGTCATCTACGTAGAGGAGGGTTATCATTCTTTTTTTATCTCGTGTGACAACGGAAATATTTTTTTTTATAGCCCAATTATATATATACAACTAATAAATATTGTAAAGAATACTCTCCCCGATAATGCCATGTTCTGCCCTTAACGGGCAGCCGGATATCCCGTTCAGGACAGCAACGGGAACACAGCGCATGGACGAAAAACAGGTATCCGTCACGTGTGCCTTCCGGATTTTCTTTACGGGATAGTGGGAAGTGAGATGGTTTTCCCTGACGGTATCCCGTATCCATAACAATGCCTGGAACATGGTTTATCAGTGAGACCTGCAGACAATTACAAAAAAGGGGTGAGGGAAATTACAATCCTTGGGCGTGTGTCAGTCTTTTTCTTTGGTTTCCGTTGACTCGGCCGCGCATGCCCGCATAGAGCGGAATACACCGACAATGATCGAGGCCACCGCAAGAAACGAGATCCCGATGATGGCATAGATGATATAACTGAAATTCTCCTTGACGATGGGGATACTGCCAAAGAAGAAACCGGCCAGGGTAAAGGCACAGACCCAGAGGATACCACCGATGATATTATAGGTGATGAACCAGCGGTACGGCATCCTGCCCACGCCGGCCAGGAACGGGGCAAACGTCCTGATAAACGGGACGAACCGGGCGATAACGATTGTAATCCCCCCGTATTTCTCGAAATACTCGCGGGTTTTCTCGAGATGGTCTTTTTTTATGAAACAGTATTTCCAGTCAAGCAGTTTCATCCCGACGGTGTGGCCAATCCAGTAGTTGAGCGTATCCCCAAGTACCGCTGCAAGGATGAGCGTGCCGATAAGGATTTCGGGGTTTAAGAAACCTGCACCTGCCAGTGCCCCGGCCACAAAGAGGAGCGAGTCTCCCGGGAGATACGGCATCACAACGAGCCCGGTCTCGCAGAAGATTATCAAAAACAGGATCAGGAACGTCCAGAAACCGTAGGTTTCAATGATGCCTGGCAGGTACTTGTCGAAATGGAGGACGAGATCGATTATGGGAAACAGCAGGTCCATTTCCGGTTATCTGGGAGGTTTACAGGCATAAAGGAATGCCCAAAAAAGTATGTAAAACCGATCCATTCCGGGACAAGACAGCATTTTTTAAAATATCCTGCACCCATGAAATTCAGGTTGACCGGCGATTAAAAGAAATGCAAAAAAATGGAGGATTATGCATTCTGCCCGGTTTTTCCAGCGGAGTACATGCGGTATGCAAGCCGGAGGATAAAACCAACAACAAGCACCGATGCTGACGCAACGATAATCCGGA